>NZ_JAJEPS010000008.1:0-143643 GCF_020686965.1 Hominiventricola filiformis
TCTGGAAGAAGCAAAAGAATACTGGAAAAAAGAAGCAGCGGAAGAGGCAACAAAAGAGGCAACCAGTAGAACGTTAGACAGGGCTGGAAAACTTTTCGATCTTTTGTTGTCACAGAAAAAATATGATGAAGCAAGAAGAGCAGCAACGGATGCGGAGTATCGAATGAAGTTATTTGAATTGTATGGCATCTAAGCTGTCAGGAAGTTTGACATCGGGGTAGTTCGTTGGAACTGCCTCGATGCTATTTTAACAGCGACCCAGGCAAGCCTTATTTATGATGTGATGCCATATTTTTTCATCTTCCGCCACAGTGTGCTGGTATCGATATGAAGTGCAGCAGCAGTTTCCTTGCGGCTGCCGTTATGCTCACGGAGAGCAGAGATGATCTCCTCTGCTTCGTCAGATTTGGCACAGGAAGTTTTTGTGGCAGACACAGGAGTCGAAGTGGCATTTGTGCCGGAAGCAATGGAGATATCTTCCATAGTTGCGGTTCCGTTTTCACACAGGACACAGAGTCGTTCACAGAAGTTGCGTAATTCCCGGACGTTGCCTTCCCATGGTTGTTGAAGAATCCAGCGTTGAGCATGCTCATCAAGATCTTTGAGAATACATCCGGTTTTCTGGCGTTCCAGGTTGATATAGCATTCGGTCAGTTCCAGAAGATCCTGTTCGCGTTTGCGAAGAGGAGGCAGTTCCAGTCTGAGGACATCGATGCGGTACAGCAGATCCTGACGGAAAGAGCCATCTTTTACTGCGGCCTGCATGTCTTTATTGGCAGCAGCGATGATCCGGACATTGACCGGGATCATCTGGCTTCCGCCAAGACGCATGATTTCCCGTTCCTGAATGACTCGCAGAAGTCTTGCCTGAAGATTGATAGCCATATCTCCGATTTCATCGAGAAACAGAGTGCCATTATGGGCAAGCTCAAACAGGCCGGCTTTTCCGCCTTTTATGGCTCCGGTGAAAGCTCCTTCCATATATCCGAACAACTCACTTTCCAGCAGAGATTCTGGAAGAGCAGCGCAGTTGATGGCTACAAACGGACCGTTTCTGCGGCTGCTGGCATTGTGGATACTTTGAGCAAACAGTTCTTTTCCGGTGCCGGTTTCTCCATGAATAAATACATTAGATTCTGCATGGGCATATTTGCGGGCGGTCTGAATAGTTTCTTTCATAATCCGACTGTTGCCGACGATGTGTTCAAAATGATATTTTGCACGAAGCCCTTTACTATGAAGCTGCTTTCTGATGCGTCCTTCATCTTCCTGGATGTTTTCAATATCACGGAAAGTGATAATAAAACCATCCGGCTGATCGTTTTTTTCGGAAAGCCGCACACAGTTTACCATATATTGTCGCCTTCCAGAAGTAATCAGCCGCGAGAGAATATTCTGGGTCTCACTGGTGAGAGAGAGTTCCGGAAGAAAATGAGTCAATGGTTTTCCAATCATCCAGTCTGGTGTATGATGGCGGCCCCGGTCATATTGATTCAGCCGTTCTGCGGCAAAGCGGTTAACGGAGAGAATATTTCCAGAAATATCAGTAGACACGATTCCTTCAAAAGAGTAGTCCATGATTGCTTGCAGATATTCTCTCTTTTCTTTTTCGCTTCTGGAAAAGCGCATGGCAGTAATTGCTTCTTCCACCGCCTGATAGATGCTTTCTTTTCCGGATTGCAGCAGAATATAGGGAATATTCCTTCTGCTGGCAACCTGACTTAAGGAACGTCCTCCGATGACTGCATCTACACCTTCTTTCAAAAGCTGATCAATTGCCTGATCAAGCATGTCTGAACTTTTTACCTGGCAGGAGGTGACTTCTACATCATCCAGAATTTCGTTAAAAGAATCAGCACCGAAAATCATATTTGTAGTCCCGATAAAAGCAATCTTTTCGCAATGATATGTGCGGATGCATTTTTTTGCAGCTTTCATCATGTCAAATGCAGATACCTGAAGTTCAATTTTCGGAATACTGGTTTTGATGGAAGCGGCGGTAAATCCACGTGCGATGATAATATCAGCGGCATCATTTTCAATGTCGAGATGTCCACCGATCTCAGCCAGACGAATATCATAGCTGATCTCTTCTTCCTTCAGGGATGCAACTTCCTGAAAGACCTGTTTTACACTCTGTTCTACTTCCAGATATGGGATTACAAAAAGAATTCGAAGCATAAGATGAATCTCCTCGTATGACGGAAAATATATACTTAGTTTAGCACAGGAATCAAAAAGAGACAATTCTGGGACCGAAACTGAACAATATTTTTCTATAATCAAAAGATATGTACATAAAAACAAAAGATATTACCTTTCTTTTTAAAAATAAATCGGTATTAATGTAGTCCATCAGATAGAAAGCAGACAACGGTGTTTGTAAAAAATACCATTGCCTGTTTTTTTAGTTTACAGCAGACGGGATGGAGTGTATGCCATGGAAAAGAAATATATCGTAACCATTACCCGTGAATTCGGAAGTATGGGAAGACCCATTACAAGAAGACTGTCAGAACTTCTGAATGTGGAATTCTATGACAGAGACATTGTAGAGGAAACAGCAAGGCAGATGAATCTGCCGCTTTCGGTAGTTAGTACCAATGAAGAGAGCCAGGGCGGTATCTATGCAAAAATGAAATCTCCCCTTGGAAAATTTTCTTCAGAAAAGCAGAATGAAATTTTCAGAGTACAGTCAGAGATCATTAGAAAGCTGGCAGCAAAAGAGTCCTGCGTAATTGTAGGAAGATGTGCAGAATATGTATTAAAAGACTATTCCAACTGTTTCAATACTTATATCTATGCTCCCTTTGAAAAAAGGATCGAGAACTGTGTGACACAGCTTGGCATGGAAGAGGATGTGGCTATAAAAATGATCATGGAGGTCGATAAGGCCAGACGGAAGTATCATAAGAAATATACCAATTACTATCCGTCTGACCTGAACAACCGGAATCTGATGATCGACAGCAGTTTCTTCGGAGTAGAAGGAACGGCACAGATGGTAGCGGATATCGTAAGAAAGCATTTCGGAGAGTCCGAGACAATTGCATAATTTATCTGAGAGAAACGATGGTGTTTTCATAAAAGAAAATACTGTCGTTTTTTTATAACAGAAAGACGAGGAGGAATATTATGAGAAGAAAGACAAGATGGATGGCGCTGTTCATGGCAGCAGCAATGATGATGACCGGATGCGGAAGCTCAGGAAGCACAGAAAGTACAGATGCAGCAGCTGACACTGCAAGTGCTGCGGAATCTGTATCAACAGATACCTCTTCCGCCGGTGGAACACACAGAGCTGTCCCACAAGCTGGAAGAATACACAGGGGTGTATGAAAATCCTGCCTATGGGGAACTGAAGGTGGAGCTGGCGAAGAATGGCCTGTATCTCCACTTTAAAGACTGGCTGCTTCCTATGGAACATTTTCATTATGATACTTTTCGGGTACGCGGGGTAAAAGAAGACACGATTTTTATTACCATGCCTCTTTTTTTCTTCGGGGGTGAGCAGATGCAGAAAGTGATGTTTTACGATAAGGCAGGATTGCTGGCGGAACAGATCAAAAATATGGAATTCTGGACGATGCATCAGGAATTTCTGCTGCTGGATACTGCCCGGACGGAAGAAGAACTGGTGCGATTTTTGTGGCGGATAAAACGAAATACAGAATGTATGAGAAGCTGGTCAGCGGAAGACCCTGGCTTGAGAAACTGTTGTGCAGGGAAGAATTCACAAGCCATGGTATGGTGTCTCCGAAAAATATGGAAGACGTCATCACAGACTGGGAGGGCTGCTTCCAGAGAGTCAAGGTGCTTCTTGACAAATACCGCCTGATGGAAGACCGGCAGATAGGAAGGATTGCTTCCTGGGTTATGGAACATGTGGATGAAAAAGTAACGCTGGAAAATGTGGCGGCGGATGTTGCAGCTGCAGTCGGTTATTCCAGTGCCGAGTATTTTTTCCAGAATATTCAGAAAGAAAACAGGTGTCACACCAGCTGTCTGGCAGAAAGACAGGAACAGTCTGCAGAAAAATTGACACTTCATTTTGAAGACGCTATAATATTTTTGAATTCAAAAAAGGATGCGTGTGGCAATGAAGAAAAAAGAGCAGAATAAAAAGCGTTTTCCTGTACTGACCGTAATTTTTTGTGTGCTGATACTTGGGGCACTTGGTGTCTATGCAGGTGGTGTCTTTTATTATCAAAATCATTTTGTAAATGGAACTGTGATTGATAAAGCGGATGTATCCGGCATGACGCTGGAGGAATTAAGCGGTCAGGTGCAGGACTATATGCTGCAGATTACAGAGCGGAAGAGCGATGGCAGTACGCTGGATGAAGATATTCAGGGAACCTCCATCGGGCTTGGATACTCTTCCATGGAGCCGCTGGAAACGATTATGAGGGAACAGAATGTGTGGCTGTGGTTTTTGAAACCGGGTACGGCGCATGAACTGGAAAAGGTGATTTCCTACGACGAATCTATGCTGGAACAGGCAGTCGACGGACTGAAAGGATTTGACAGTTCTTTTGCATCTGCTCCGACAGATGCGTATATCAGTGATTATGTAGAGGGCAGCGGATTCTCCATCATTTCGGAAACGCAGGGAAATGAACTGAAGAAGGAACAGACACTGGATGTGATCCGGGCAGCGGTAGAGGGTCTTGAGAATTATGTCAATCTGGAGGAAGCAGACTGTTACGAAGTGCCGGAGATTACGTCGGAAAATGAAGAGCTGAAGGCACTGCTTGAGAAAATGCAGAAATATGCAGGTATCAGCATTACATATACGTTTGGAGAGAATAAGGAAGTGTTGGATGGTCCTACCATTTCTTCCTGGCTTCATGTAGATGGATTTGAAGTGGAGCTTGATACGGCACAGGTGGAAAATTATGTGGCGACCCTTCGAAAAAAATATGATACCATCTTCCGCCCGAGAACGTTTATGACCAGTTATGGGCAGGAAGTCACGATTGATGGCGGAGACTACGGCTGGTGGATGAATTATGACAAAGAAGCGGAAGAACTGGAAGCCATGATTGAAAAAGGTGAAAGCGGAGAGCGGACGCCGGTCTACTATCAGACGGCAGCTTCCTATGGTACGCCGGATTATGGAACGACCTATGTGGAGATTAATCTGACAGCGCAGCATCTTTTCTTCTACCAGGACGGAAAGCTGATGATGGAGTCCGATTTTGTATCCGGCAATTCGGCAAAAGGATATGATACTCCGGCAGGTGTCTACAGCATTACTTATAAACAGAGAGATGCGACACTGACCGGCGAAAACTATCAGACGCCGGTATCCTACTGGATGCCGTTCAACAAGAATATCGGCATGCATGATGCAAACTGGAGATCCAGCTTTGGCGGAACCATTTACAAGACAAAAGGATCCCACGGATGCATCAATATGCCGCCTGCGAAAGCACAGGAAATGTACAGTTATGTGCAGAAAGGAACACCGGTCATCTGCTATCATCTGGCAGGCACGGAACGGCCTTCCGAGCAGGAGAAGGGGGCCCCCACCGAAGGCAGTGAGGCAGCGGATACTTCTGCTGAGACAGATACTGTGCAATAATAACAATATCTTCAGTTTTCTTAAATATCTGTTAAGAAGGTTTCAAAACAGGCAAAAATAGTGTATAATTATTTTTAAATTTATGGAGAAAGGATTTTTTTACATGAAGAAAAAGACATTACTTCTGTTCCTGTCCGCAGCACTGGCATGTACCATGCTGACTGGATGTGGTGGAAGCTCCGATGATGCAGCAGCTCCGACCGTGACTGATGTTTCAGAGGGAGAGAATACAGAAGAAGCAGACGAACCCACAGATGCCGCCGAGGAGGAAGCTTCGGCTGAGGAAGAGACCCGTGAGGGAATGTACCGCAGTGAGCTGACCAACGAGTGGATTGATGAGAGTCTCCAGAATCAACGTCCGGTTGCGATCATGGTAGATAATGAGAAGACTGCTCTTCCCCATTACGGACTGAACGATGCTGATATCGTCTATGAGATGATGAACAGTACCGCAAACGGAGAGATTACCCGTTTCATGGCTCTTTTCAAAGACTGGGGCAGTATCAAACAGGTAGGAAGTATCCGAAGTGTACGTCCGACGAACTTTATGATTGCTCCGGAGTACAATGCTGTAGTCATTCATGATGGAGGTCCTTTCTATATTGATGCATACCTGAAGAATCCGTGGGTAGAACATTTAAGCGGTGGATTCGCACGTATCAAGAATGGAAAGCCGAGAGAGTTTACCGAGTACGTAACCACTGGTGAGGTTGAGAAACGTATGAAGGCAGCAGGATACTCTACCGAGTATAATGATTACGCCCAGGGAAATCACTGGCTGTTTGCAAGCGAGTCCAATCCGGTAGATCTGTCTGAAGCAGCAGATTCCAAGGACTGCACTCTGGTGGATCTGCCCTTTGATCACAATGGATCCCAGCTTGACTATGATGCAGCAAGCAATACCTATCTCTATTCTGAGTATGGTGCGAAACATGTGGATCCGCTGGATGATAACAAACAGATGGCATTCACCAATGTTATCCTGCAGTGCGCACCGGTAACGCAGTATGATGCAAACGGCTATATGCAGTTCAACATTCTGAACTCCACTGGAGAAGGATATTATATCACCGGAGGAAAGGCAATTCCGGTCACCTGGTCTAAAGGTCATGACATGTCCCCGACCAAGTTCTACAAGGAAGATGGTACTGAGATCACTCTGAATACTGGTAAGACTTATATCGCATTGGTAAGAGACAGCAGATGGAGCGAGCTGGTGCTTAAATAAAAACAATAATAAAATCCGGAGCGGAATTTTCCGCATCCGGATTTTATTTTGCGTAAAAAACGATGTTATAAAGTGTCGCAGGGCAGTTCCCGTTCCTGCATCACACTCTTGTAGGCAGGACGGATAATTTTGTTCATGCCGACAATCTCTTCCAGACGATGGGCACTCCAGCCGACGATTCTTGCGATGGCGAAGATGGGTGTGTAAAGCTCTACCGGAATATCCAGCATGTCATAGACAAATCCGCTGTAGAAGTCTACATTGGGACTGACACCTTTGTAGATCTTTCTTTTTTCTGCAATCAGTTCAGGAGCCAGGGTTTCGATGTTATTGTAGAGAAGCATATCTTCTTCCCGGTGCTTGGCTTTTGCCAGCTGTTCCACAAAACCTTTAAATACCCGTTCTCTTGGATCGGACAGAGAATAAACTGCATGTCCCATACCATAGATCAGACCTTTGTTGTCAAATGCTTCACCAGCCAGAATTTTGCTTAAATATTGGCTGATTTCTTCCTTGTCGGAATAGTCGCGGACATGATTCCGGATATCATCCATCATCTCCATAACTTTGATATTGGCGCCACCGTGTTTGGGACCTTTCAAAGAAGACATGGCTGCCGCAATGGCAGAATAAGTATCAGATCCGGAAGAAGTAACTACACGGGTGGTGAAGGTGGAGTTATTACCTCCGCCGTGTTCCATATGAAGGATCAGGGCGACATCCAGTACTTTTGCTTCCAGAAAAGTATACTTCTTATCCGGGCGAAGCATCATGAGCAGATTTTCCGCAGTGGAAAGATTCGGGTCCGGACGGTGAATATACATGCTCTCGTTTCTGTCATAATGATTGTATGCATGATAACCATAGACGGCCAGCATGGGAAATACACTGATCAGATTCAGACACTGCAGGATGACATTGGAGATTTCCGTGGAATTCAGATTGTCATCGTAGGAGGCAAGGGTCAGAATACTCCGGGTCATGGAGTTCATAATATCTTTACTGGAAGCCTTCATAATGACATCTCTCGTAAAGTTGGTGGGAAGTTCCCGTCCGGCAGCCAGAAGTTCGGAAAAATCTTTTGCTTCCTCTGCGGATGGCAGTTCGCCAAAGAGCAGCAGATAGGCTATTTTTTCAAATCCGAAGGAATCCTTTGGAATATGCTGTACCAGATCGGTGACATTGTATCCCCGATACCAGAGCTTTCCATCGCAGGGCTCTTTTTGACCATTTTCCATACGGAAGGAATCAATTCGTGAAATGTTGGTGAGACCGGTCAGAACGCCGTTTCCGTTAATGTCACGAAGCCCCCGGTTGACGCCGTATTCTTTGAACAGACTGTCAGGTATGACATCGTGCCCCGTACATAAATTTTTATATTTTTCTGAAAAAAGCTCCCATTTATCGTTATATCCCATATCGTGTCTCCTTTCTTCTGCAAATTCACGAAAACTGGGAAAGTTTTCGATCTATATTATCATAGCATAAAGTCGATGCATTCCTCAATCCTTTTTTGCGGGAACCGGAAAAACAAACTTTTTTAAAGGTTTTATCACACTTCCATCACAATTGCCTGCTATAGTATGCTCATAAAGAAAAGAGAAAACAAATCCATTGTAAGAGATGGAAAGGAGCGATAGATATGTATGATGATGAAATGAGAAACAACGATACCGCGGAAAATACCACGGAGCAGACGACTGAAGAGAATGGTGGTAACTACTACGATACCGGAAGTACTTATACCCATTATGATTCTTCCGAGGCCATGAATCAGAAAGCACCGAAGAAGAAACGGGAAAGAAAAGCAGGCGGATTCGGAAGAACCGTTGCAAAATGCCTGGTGCTGGCACTGGTATTTGGAAGCGTTTCCAGCGCAGCATTCATGGGCGTGAATTATGTGGGAAATAAAGCCCTTGGTGATTCCGTTAATACCAAGGTCAGCCTGAATAAAGCAAATACGACAGTTCCGGCTACGAGTACCGCTTCTGCTTCCTCTGATGTGTATGATGTGTCTTCCATCGTGGAAAACTGTATGCCGTCTGTAGTATCCATTACTAATGTGGGTACGCAGGAGTTTAGAACCATCTTTGGAAACTATGAGCAGGAGAGCCAGTCCAGTGGTTCCGGTATTATTATCGGACAGAATGATACCGAACTTCTGATTGTGACTAACAACCATGTAGTATCCGGTGCCAAAGAGTTAAGCGTTTACTTTAACTCTGACGGACAGGATGCAGATGAAGATAATGTAATCTCTGCAAAGATCAAAGGAACCGATGCAGACAAAGACCTGGCAGTGATTGCTGTTCAGTTAAGTGATATCCCGGACGAGACTATGAGCAGCATTAAGACTGCTACTGTTGGCGATTCTTCCGCACTGAAAGTCGGTGAGCCGGTTGTTGCCATTGGTAATGCCTATGGATACGGACTTTCTGTTACTTCTGGTATTGTCAGCGCTCTGAACCGTGAAGTGACGGTACAGTCTGATGGGCAGGACATCACCAACAAACTGATTCAGACGGATGCAGCTATCAACCCTGGCAACAGTGGTGGCGCTCTTCTGAACAGTAAAGGAGAACTGATTGGTATCAACTCCGTGAAATTTATTTCTGAGGATGTAGAGGGTATGGGTTATGCGATCCCGATCTCTGATGTGGAGAATATCATAGGTGATCTGATGAACAAGACAACCAGAGATAAAGTGGAAGACGGACAGCAGGGTTACCTTGGAGTATCCAACTGTGTGGACGTTACCAGCGAAGTATCTCAGAATTATAATATGCCGACTGGTGTCTATGTACGGAAAGTACTGGATGGACTGGGAGCAGCCAATGCAGGTATGCAGGATGGAGACATTATCACAAAAGTAGATGGAACAACTATCAGTGGATATACACAGCTGAAGGAACTCATGACTTACTACAAAGCAGGTGAGACCATCGAAGTAGTGGTACAGCGTATGGAAGGCTCTGAGTACAAAGAGGAGACACTGAATATCACCCTGAGCACACAGGATGAAGCGAGTGCACAGTCGCAGCAGCAGAGTCAGGACAGCGGCAAATAAACAGAGATTGTAATCAATTAAGAAGAGGAATTTCTGAAAGGGGATTCCTCTTTCTTTGCGTTGCGGGAAATATATGTTACAATGAAAAAACGGAGGAAATACGTCATGGTAAAGATTGATCTGATTACCGGATTTCTTGGATCAGGTAAGACGACATTTATAAAAAAATATGCACGGTATCTGCTGGATCAGGGACTGAATATCGGAATTCTGGAAAATGATTTCGGAGCAGTCAATGTGGATATGATGCTTTTGAAAGATCTGGAAGGAGATCATTGTGAACTGGAAATGGTGTCGGGAGGATGCGACGCTGACTGTCACCGGAGGCGGTTTAAGACAAAACTGATTGCCATGGGTATGTGTGGATATGACCGGGTGATCGTGGAGCCATCTGGTATTTTTGATATGGATGAATTTTTTGATATTCTGAGGGAGGAACCGCTGGATCAGTGGTATGAGATCGGAAGTGTGATTGCAGTCGTGGATGCGGGACTGGACTGCGGGCAGTCAGAAGCTGCAGATTATCTGCTGGCTTCTGAGGCGGCAGGAGCAGGATGCATCGTGCTCAGTAAGGTGAAGAACGTTTCCGCTGAGCAGACAGAGGCGGTAAAGGCGCATCTTGAGCAGGCTATGAAGAAAGTCGGATGCAGACGGTCACTTTTTGGACATATCATTGCTTCCGACTGGGAACAATTTACGGAAGAAGATTATCAGAGGCTGATGAACTGCGGTTATGAACCGGCCAGTTATCGAAAAACAGATGCCGCCGCAGCATTTGATTCCCTGTTTTTCATGAATCTGGAATTGACGGCAGAAGAGCTGAAAGAAAGAACAGCGCGGCTGTTTGAGGAACCGGGCTGCGGTCATATTCTCCGGGTGAAGGGATTTGTGAAAGCAGAAGACGGAAGATGGCTGGAACTGAATGCCACGCGCCGGGAGCAGACGCTTGCAGTCTCACCGGACGGGCAGGAAGTGCTGATTGTGATCGGCGAGCAGCTGTCAAAAGAGACAATTGGCAGAATTCTGAAAGGGAAAAATTGACAGCGAAAACAAAATCCCTTAGTATAAGGGAACATGAAAAAGAAAAGCTGAGGTTGAAACGATGTATATAATTGCAGGTCTGGGAAATCCGGGCAGTAAATATGAAAAAACAAGACATAATATGGGATTTCGGGTGATTGATCTCCTTGCTGAAAAATATCATATAGATATGAATATGAAAAAGCATAAGGCAGTGTGCGGAACCGGAGTGATCGAGGGTAGGAAGGTCATGCTGTTAAAGCCGCAGACTTTTATGAACTTAAGCGGTGAGAGCATCCGGGAAGCTGTGGATTTCTACAAGATTGATCCGGAAACGGAACTGATTGTGATCTATGATGACATTTCACTGGCTCCCGGTAATCTGAGAATTCGGAAAAAAGGAAGTGCCGGAGGTCATAATGGGATGAAAAATATTATCCTTCATCTGGGTACTCAGGTCTTTTCGAGAATTCGTGTGGGTGTCGGAGAAAAGCCGGCAGGCTGGGATCTGGCAGACTATGTGCTGGGAGGCTTTTCCAAAGAGGATGAAGCTCTTGTGAAAGAAGCCTGTGAGCATGCAGCGGAAGCAGCAGCCGAGATTCTGACCGACGGACCGGACAAGGCGATGAACGACTTTAATTAAGGAGAGGTTTCATGGATACTTTTTATGAACCGCTGCTGCAGATGGAGACGTTTGCTCAGATCGAGGAGGCGTTGAAAAAAGATGAGGGTCTTACGCTGGTCACTGGCTGCGTGGACTCTCAGAAAACCCATCTGATGTACGGACTTGGCCGGGAATGGCCGGTTAAACTGATTCTTACCTATAGTGAACTGAAAGCAAAGGAAATCTTTGAGGAATACCAGAGTCTGAATGAAGATGTATTTTATTATCCTCCGAAAGATTTTCTCTTTTTTCATGCGGATATTCAGGGAAATGAACTGTTAAGACAGAGAGTAACGGCGGTGAGCCGTCTTCTGGGAGAACAGAAAGCTGTGATTATTACTACACTGGATGGCTGCATGGATCCGCTTCTGCCGCTTGAAGTGTTGAAAAAATATGTAATGACGATCGGTGTGGGAAGTGTACTGGAGACGGAGGCCATGAAACTCCGGCTGGTGCAGATGGGCTATGAACGGGTTGGCCAGGTGGAGATGCCGGGACAGTTTGCCATCCGTGGCGGAATCATTGACATTTATCCGCTGACGGAAGAATATCCGGTTCGTGTGGAACTGTGGGATGATGAGGTGGATTCGATCCGGAGTTTTGATGCAGAGAGCCAGCGCTCCCTTGAAAATATGGACGAACTGACACTTTATCCGGCAGCAGAACTGAATCCTGAAGAGCATCACTGTGAAGGCGTGAGCCTGCTGGATTATATGAAGCAGTTTCGCTCGCTTGTATTTCTGGATGAGGGCATCCGGCTTCTGGAGCGCGGTGAGACGGTGGAAAAGGAGTATCTCCAGAATTTTGAAAACCGTATGGAGAAGGGACAGATTCAGAAAAATCAGAAAAAAGAGATCTTCTCCTGTACGGAGATTCTGCATCGCCTGAACCGTATGCGCGGAGCTGCCCTTGCGACACTGGAAAATTCTGATCATAGGCTGGAATTCAGGGGGCGCTACAGCATTGATGCGCGTTCTGTCCAGTCCTATAACAATCATTTTGAACTTCTGGTAAAAGACCTGAAACGCTGGAAAAAAGAAAAGTACAAAGTTGTGCTTCTGTGTGCTTCCAGAACGCGCGGAAAACGTCTGTCAGAGGATCTTTTAAGAGAAGAACTGAACGCATTTTACAGCGAAGATCCGGAACGTGTGGTACAGCAGGGAGAGATCATGGTGGTGCACGGGAACATCCGCCGGGGATATGAGTATCCGCTGATTCGTTTTGCAGTGATCTCAGAGACAGATGTATTCGGGCAGGAGCAGAAAAAGAAGAAAAAGAAACACAAAACCTATGAAGGCCGGAAAATTGCCAGCTTTACGGATCTGTCCATTGGAGATTATGTGGTACATGAGAATCATGGCCTCGGCATCTACCGCGGAATTGAGAAGATCGAGGTAGATCATACCATCAAAGATTATATGAAGATTGAGTACAGTAAAGGTTCCTATCTCTATATCCTGGCCACTCAGCTGGATGCGATTCAGAAATATAGCAGTTCCGAGGCGAATAAGACGCCGCGCCTTAATACACTCGGTGGATCAGACTGGAAGAAGACCCGTACGAAGGTAAAGGGCGCTGTACAGGAAGTGGCAAAGGATCTGGTGGAGCTCTATGCGGCGCGTCAGACAGAAAAAGGATATGTGTATGGGCCGGATACCGTCTGGCAGAAAGAGTTCGAGGAACTGTTTCCCTATGAAGAGACGGAAGACCAGCAGAAAGCCATTGAGGATACAAAGAGCGATATGGAAAGCGGCAAGATCATGGATCGTCTGGTCTGTGGTGACGTGGGATACGGAAAGACGGAAGTGGCGATACGTGCGGCATTCAAGGCTGTGCAGGAGAGCCGGCAGGTTGTTTATCTGGTGCCAACAACCATTCTTGCACAGCAGCATTACAACACGTTTGTGCAGAGAATGAAAGAGTTCCCGGTACGGATCGATCTGCTGTGCCGTTTCCGGACACCTGCCCAGCAGAGGAAAACCATTGAGGACCTGAAGAAAGGTCTGGTGGATATCGTGATCGGTACCCACAGAGTGCTTTCCAAAGATGTGGAGTATAAAGATCTGGGACTTCTGATTATCGATGAGGAGCAGCGCTTTGGCGTGGCAGATAAAGAGAAGATCAAAAAACTTCGTACCAACATTGACGTGCTGACGCTGACGGCAACGCCGATTCCCAGAACCCTTCATATGAGTCTTGCAGGAATCCGTGATATGAGCGTTCTGGAAGAACCGCCCATGGATCGTATGCCAATCCAGACCTATGTCTGCGAATATGATGAGGAGATGGTGCGGGCGGCCATTCACCGGGAACTGGCAAGAGAAGGCCAGGTCTATTATGTCTATAACCGGGTGGAGACTATCGCGGAGACTGCGGCGAAGATTCAGGCGCTGGTACCGGAAGCCAATGTGGCATTTGCTCATGGTCAGATGAAGGAACATGAACTTGAACGGATTATGTATGATTTTATCCAGGGCGAAATTGATGTGCTGGTGGCGACGACTATTATTGAGACGGGAATGGATATTTCCAATGTTAATACGATCATTATCCATGATGCGGATAACATGGGACTCTCCCAGCTCTATCAGCTCCGTGGGCGTGTGGGAAGATCCAACCGGACAGCCTATGCATTTCTGATGTACCGACAGAACAAAATGTTGAAGGAAGTCGCAGAAAAGCGTCTTCACGCCATCCGTGAATATTCCGATCTGGGAAGCGGCTTTAAGATTGCTATGAGAGATATGGAGATCCGTGGTGTAGGTACACTTCTCGGACAGAGGCAGCACGGCCATATGCAGGCGGTGGGATATAATCTCTACTGTAAAATGCTTAACGAGGCGGTGCTCCGCCTGAGAGGCGGAAAAAATGTGGAAGACGACGATTTTGAGACAGTTGCGGATATTCAGACGGATGCATTTATCCCGGATTCTTATATCAAGAATGAAGCACTGAAGCTTGACATCTATCGGAGAATTGCCGCAGTGGAAAATAAAGAAGAGCAGGAGGATATGCTGGAAGAGTTGATTGACCGATTCGGAGATCCGCCAACAGCGGTGATGAACCTGCTGGAGATCACACTTCTGAGAGGACTGGCACACAGTCTGTATATTACGGAAGTGAAGGCGCGTCCGGAGATGATTACATTTACCATGTATGAAAAAGCAAAAATCCGGGTGGATAAGATACCGGAACTTCTGGAACAGATGGGCGGAAATATGATGTTCCGGCATGCCGAACCGGCACAGTTTATCTGCAGACTCCAGGGAGGACGAAGAAGATTTTCCGGGACCATTCTGGAAATTACGAGAGAAGTGCTGGAAGAAATGTGTGTGCTGAGAGAAGAGGAGGAAAAGTAGTGAAGAAAAAATCAGGATGCTGGCTGATCATTTTGTGTATGCTGATTTCTCTTGCGGGATGTGGAAAGCAGGAGACTGCTTTGATTACCGGTTCCGGAGAGACGGTTTCACAGAGCAGTGAGATGGCGGCTGTGACCGTGAATGATGAGGAGATCAGTCTCAGGGAGTGGAACTTCTATGTCCGTATGAATCAGATGCAGTGGGAGAAAGAGGAACTGGAAGACGAAGGGGATGAGATGTGGAGCCAGGAAGTGGATGAAGAAGGCACAACCCTGGAAGAAAGCCTGAAAGAACAGGTGCTCGATACCCTTATACAGACGCATATCATGAATCAGCATGCAGAGGAGTATCAGGTAAGTCTTACAGAAGAAGAGACGGATAAATTGAAGGCGCGTGCAGATTCTTTTATGAAAGATTATCATGAGGCACTGCTTTCTTATGCGGGAGCAGATGCTGCGTTTGTGGAACAGATGCTGGCACAGACAGAACTGTCCGGAAAAGTGGCAGAAGCCATGACTCGTGATTTTGATCCGGGACTGTCGGAAGAAGATTATCGCAGGGAAGGAATCTGCTATGTCCTGATCTCCACCACCGGACTTCGGGATGAAGATGGAAATCTGACTCCCTTTACAGCGGAAGAAGTAGCGGAGCGCACGGCACTTGCAGAAATGCTGGTGCAGAAATCCCGCGCAGCGGGAAGTCTGAAAATAGAGGCGGAAGCAGAAGGACTGACGCCTATCGAATCCAGTATGGGTGCGGAAAACGGATTTGACGGGCAGGAACCGCTGATGCTGGATGCAGCACGCCGACTGGAAGTCGGAGAGATCTCTGATCCGGTGGAGACGGAGGAAGGATGGTTCATCGTACAGCATACCAGTGACTATGATGAAGACGGTACCGAGTACTGGAAAGAATATCTGACAGAACAGGCAAAGGAAGAGGAATGCAGCAGAATCTATGAGGAATGGAAAGGGGCAGCAGACATTACATTTCATCAGGATGTTCTGGATCGGGTGGAAGTGAAGACTGTGCTGAAGGATCTGCTGTAATGTGTGAAAGAACCGTGAAAAGAGTTGCTTATGACCGGAAAAAAGCATATAATTAAGAGAAATGCAATAATCAGGAGGAAAAAATTATGAAGAAGAGAACAGCGTGCCTGTTCGCTCTCATGCTTGCCATGACAACGGCACTGACCGGATGTACCGGAGTAGATAAATTGGACAACTCTGCGGAGGCTGCCAGTGTGGATGGAGTATCTATTCCTTTGGGGGAGGTGAATTTCCTGCTTCGCTATCAGCAGACTCAGATGTCCGCATACAGCAGTTATTTTGGTGAAGATTTTATGAATCAGGATCTGAGCGGAAGCGGAAGCATCTATGGTGAGACGGTAAAGAGTTCCATTGTAGATACTCTGGAAGAGTATTATCTGGTGAAGGCGCATGCAGAAGAACTGGGAGAATCTCTCAGCGATGAAGAGAAGGCAGCGGCGGAAGAAGCGGCGCAGAGTTTTCTTGATGCCAATGACAGTAAGACACTGACGGTTATGTCTGCGGACAAGGATACAGTTGCTCATGTATTGGAGCTGATGGCACTTCAGCAGAAAGTATATGGCAATCTGGCACAGACCATTGATACGAATGTAGATGATGCAGAGGCAGCACAGAAGACCATCAGTTATGTGCGTTCTTCTACTTCAGGAACAACGGATGAAGATGGCAATACGGTAGAACTCACAGAAGAAGAACTGGCAGAGAAGAAGGATGTACTGGAGCAGATCCGTGCAGAGGCAGAGGAAAGCGGAGACTTAAGTGCTGCAGCAGAGAATCATGATCTGACAGCTACAACCAGCAGCTACGGTGCAGACGACGAAAGTTTGAATGATACGATAAAGGCGGCTGCAGATGAGCTGTCTGACGGTGAGTATGCGGATATTGTGGAGGGAGATAATGCTTATTATCTGATTCATATGGATTCCACATTTGATGAGGCAGCTACGCAGACCAAGAAAGAGAGCATTCTGGAGCAGAGAAAACAGGATGCCTATACGAATTGGGTGGATGGCCTGAAAGAGTCTGCTGAGATCACTACGAACGATGATAATCTTTCAAAAATTACATTTGAGAGAGTATTCAAAATGAAAGAAGATACATCTGAGGGTGATGCATCGAAAGGGGAGAATGAATGAGCACTACAGCACAGAACTTAACACTGTTAACTGATCTGTATGAGTTGACCATGATGCAGGGATATTTCAAAAATCCGGTGCAGGAGACTGTTATTTTTGATGCATTCTACAGGAGTAATCCCTGTGGAAACGGATTCGCCATTGCAGCAGGCCTGGATCAGGTGATTGATTACATCAAGAATCTGCATTTCGCAAAAGAAGATGTGGATTATCTGAGAAGTCTTCAGATCTTTGATGAAGATTTTCTGAACTATCTGGAGAATTTTCACTTTACCGGAGATATCTATGCCATTCCGGAAGGCACAGTTGTATTTCCGAGAGAGCCTCTGGTAAAAGTCATTGCTCCGATTATGGAGGCACAGCTTGTGGAGACGGCGATCCTGACAATCATCAACCATCAGAGTCTCATCGCCACAAAGGCAGCAAGAGTTGTAAATGCAGCCAGAGGAGATGGAATCATGGAGTTCGGCCTCAGAAGAGCACAGGGTCCGGATGCCGGAACTTACGGTGCAAGAGCTGCCATGATCGGCGGATGTATCGGTACGTCCAATGTACTGACCGGTAAGATGTTCGATGTGCCGGTGCTTGGAACTCATGCACACAGCTGGATTATGAGCTTCCCGGATGAATATACTGCATTTAAGACATATGCAGAGCTTTATCCGGATGCCTGCACGCTTCTGGTAGATACTTATGACACACTGAAATCCGGTGTTCCCAATGCCATCCGTGTGTTCCGGGAGATGAAAGAGGCAGGAAAACTGAACGGTCGTTACGGCATCCGTCTGGACAGCGGTGATCTTGCCTACATGTCCAAGGAAGCAAGAAAGATGCTGGACGCAGCTGGATTTGAAGACGCCGTGATCGCCGCTTCCAGTGACCTGGATGAGTATTTGATTGACAGCCTGAAGAGCCAGGGAGCAAAGATTACTTCCTGGGGTGTGGGAACGAACCTCATCACTTCTAAAGACTGTCCGGCATTTGGCGGTGTGTACAAGCTGGCGGCAGTAAAGACCGGAGAAGGTGATTTTGTTCCGAAGATCAAGCTGTCCGAAAACACAGAGAAGATTACCAACCCGGGCAACAAGACTGTATACCGTATCTATGAGAAAGAGAACGGCAAGCTGAAGGCAGATCTGATCTGTCTTGTGGACGATCAGCTTGACGAGTCCAAAGATCTGACAATCTTTGATCCGCTGGAGACATGGAAGAAGACCCATCTGAAGGGCGGTACCTATACCTTAAGAGAACTGATGGTTCCGGTGTTCAAAAACGGAGAATGTGTATATACCTCTCCGTCAGTCATGGATATCAGAAAATACTGCATGGAAGAGCAGAATACCCTGTGGGATGAAACTAGACGTCTTGTTAATCCGCATGAGGTATATGTGGATCTTTCTGACCGGCTGTATCGTATGAAGACGGATCTGCTGAATCAGATGCATCCGGGAGATTAAAAAGTGAATACTGCGAAAGATGAAAAATCTGCCGCTTATGTTATGAAGATACTGATGAACTAAACGACCTGAGTTTTCAAAGACTGTAGACATGCCAGATGTTTGGAATGGAATGTATATAAATCCAGAACTTACAAATACTAGATACAAATCAGACTGCGGAAACAAATTTTTTGACCTATAAATTTAAGACATTGGAGGAACATGATATGAAAGCAACAGGAATTGTACGGCGGATTGATGATCTTGGCAGGGTGGTTGTACCAAAGGAAATTCGACGTACACTCAGAATCAGAGAAGGAGATCCGCTGGAAATTTTCACGGACCGGGAAGGAGAGATTATCTTAAAGAAATATTCTCCCATCGGAGAACTAGGGGCTTTTGCACAACAGTATGCGGACAGTCTTGCACAGACAACCGGATATGTAGTATGTGTAACTGACCGGGATACAGTGATTGCCTGCGCCGGAAACGGTAAAAAAGAATACCTTGGCAGACATATCAGCCGTGAGTTGGAGGAACTGATTCAGGGACGCCAGAGCCTTCAGGCGGTCAGTGGTGACCGTAGTTTTGTTCCTGTATCATCGGAACCGATGGAGGGAATTCTATCAGAGACGATTGCCCCGGTAATCAGTGAAGGGGATGCTATTGGATCGGTAATTCTGCTTGGACGGGAAGGCAAAAATAAGATGGGGGAGACAGAACAGAAGCTTGCAGCTGCAGCGGCGGCATTTCTTGGAAGACAGATGGAACAGTAAAAAAAGC
The DNA here is from genome assembly GCF_020686965.1 of Hominiventricola filiformis. Lineage (NCBI taxonomy): Bacteria > Bacillati > Bacillota > Clostridia > Lachnospirales > Lachnospiraceae > Hominiventricola > Hominiventricola filiformis. Next base: position 19,333 of record NZ_JAJEPS010000008.1, read on the forward strand.
TCCGGTTATCCGGAGCTTTTTTGATGCCTGATTAATGATCGGTCTCTTCATTGAGAAGCGGTTTCATATTATTCAGACTGATTAACAGAGTTGAAGTATTATGAAGTAATGCGGAAGTGGTCGGCTGCAGGATACCTGTAACACCAAGCCCGATCAGGCCGGTGTTGAATCCTACGATGGTCCGGTAATTCCGGTGGATTCGTTTCATCAGAAGATTACTTAAATTCTTCAAAATTACCAGTTGATACAGATCATCTGCAGCTACTGTGATGTCAGCAATTTCTCTGGCAATCTCAGCTCCGTCACTGATGGCAACACCTGCATCAGCGGCAGACAGTGCTGGTGAATCGTTGATGCCATCACCTACCATGATGACTTTGCTTCCTCTGGCTTTACATTTTTCAATGTAGTTGGCTTTGTCTTCCGGAAGAACTTCTGCATAGTATTCATCAACACCCACACGTTTTGCAATCGCAGCAGCGGTACGTTCACTGTCGCCGGTCATCATGACAACATGTCTGATGCCTGCGGCTTTCAATGCACGGACTGCATCAGCGGCCTCTGGACGAAGTGGGTCTTCAATGCAGATGACAGCGGCCAGCTGATTATCAATAGCCATATAAAGATGGGAATACTCCGTCGGAAGGTTCTGAAATTTCTCCATCTGATCTTCTGGAATCATGCATCCCTCATCCTCGAATACAAAGTGATGGCTTCCGATAATGACTTTATGATCATCGATGGAAGTGGAGATTCCGTGAGCTACAATATAGTTGACTTTGGAATGCATCTCCTCGTGATCCAGCTGGCGGTTTTTTGCAGCTAATACAACAGCTTTTGCCATGGAGTGGGGGAAATGTTCTTCCAGGCAGGCTGCGATTCTGAGCAGTTCATCCTTGCTGTGATGGTCAAATGCAACCACGTCTACAACGGTCGGTTTTGCTTTGGTCAGCGTGCCGGTCTTATCGAATACGATCGTATCAGCTGCGGATACTGCTTCCAAAAATTTCCCACCCTTCACAGTGATGTGATGAGACTGGGCTTCGCGGATCGCTGACAGAACAGAGATCGGCATGGCCAGCTTCAGTGCGCAGGAGAAGTCTACCATCAGAACCGCCAGCGCTTTGGTGACATTTCTGGTGAGCAGCCAGGTCAGTACAGTTCCTCCTAAAGTATAGGGAACCAGACGGTCTGCCAGAGACTCTGCCTTGCTCTCTACGCCGGATTTCAGTTTTTCAGAATCCTCGATCATGGTTACAATCTTTTCAAATCTGGTGGAGCCGGAAATGGCTTTGACCTGAATGGTCAGCTCACCCTCTTCCAGAACAGTGCCTGCATAGACATAGGTTCCGCGGTCTTTTCGAACCGGTTCAGATTCGCCGGTCAGAGATGCCTGGTTGACTGTTGCCTCGCCCTCGCATACGATACCGTCAAACGGGATGACATTGCCCATGCGGACGATGACTTCGTCGCCCGGTTTAATGTCTTTGGACGATACCAGAATCTCCTGGTCATCTTTTTTGAGCCATACCTTGCTGACATTTAAGGACATGCTGCGTGCCAGGTCATCCACGGATTTCTTATGGGTCCATTCTTCCAGAAGTTCGCCAATTCCCAACAGGAACATGATAGAGCTTGCGGTATCAAAATCTGCACGCAGTACGGAGACGCCGATGGCGGTTGCATCCAGCACTTCAACCTCCAGTTTTCTGCCGGCCAGACATCTGAGCCCTTTCCATATATAATGTAAGGATTTAAAAGCGGCATAAGCGGCGCGGATCGGATATGGCAGAAACAGTTTGCTTCCTGCCCGGAGTACGACCTTCTGCACCAGTTTCTCCTGATAGGTGCTGTTCAATTCTCTTCCGGAATGCGCAAGGAGATCAGCCGGAACATCCGTTGTCTGATACTGGAAAATACGCAGCGCCTGCAGCAGTGTTTCACGGTCTCCTTTATAAGAAATGGAAGCATCACAGGTCCGCTCAAATACTTTGGCGGAAGTGACACCTGAAAGATTCTCTATATAATAAAGAAGCGTATCTGCTTCTTCATAAGACATGCGGGACTGTACCATATGAATACGAAGACGGCCCCTGATGTCGTGTTTTATAATGAATTTCATGTTTTCCTCCAATAAAAGACGGAGCTGTCAGGCAGCTCCGTCCATATGAATACAGATTATTCTGCGTCTTCTGCAGTCTCAGCTTCCTGTACACATGCAGCTTCTTGTGCTGCTCTGTCCTCGTTGATCTGTTTTGCTTCTGCAAGAATGTCTTCTGCATTCTCCTGAACAGTAGTAGCAGTCTTCATCACGCATTCTTTTGCACGAAGAACAGCAGCGGTGCAATTGGTATATACTTTACGCGCATCTTTGCTGGAAAGCACCTGGATGCCAGCAGTTCCGAAAAGAACGCCACCTGCGAAAAGTCCGAGTTTTTTCATTTTGGAAATGTCTAACATAATTTGTTCCTCCTGTGTTATCTTATTAATATAATAGTGACTGTTTTCAACCGTTTTGGTTTATCTTCCATCATAGTGAGAAAATACCGGTTAGTCAATTAGAACAAACGTTAATGAAAAAAGTTATCAATAAACACACTGCGCAAAAAGTGATAATTTAATAGAAAAAAAACTTGACGCAATATGTAGGGGTATGATATAGTAGACAGGCGAATGGAAGTTTAGGCTTTTTTTTTATGCCTAAAAATTGATGATTTTCGCAGGATCATCAACAAGCAAAAAGTATAAAAAAGCGAGGTGGAAAGTTGTGCGCGTAAAGATCACATTGGCATGTACGGAGTGCAAACAGCGTAACTACAACATGACCAAAGAAAAGAAGAATCACCCGGACAGAATGGAAACCAAGAAATACTGTCGTTTCTGCAAGAGACATACTCTTCATAAGGAGACGAAGTAAATCTGCCCCCCCCCAAGGTAAAGGAAGTGACGAAATGGGAGAAACAAATAATGCCCAGAAGGCAGGCTGGTTTACAACCTGGTGCAAAGGCGTAAAGGCCGAGTTTAAAAAGATTGTATGGCCAGACCAAAAATCACTTACGAAACAGACCATTGCGGTAGTCAGCGTTTCTGTTGTATTGGCTCTCATTATTAAAATTCTGGATATGGTCATGACGTTCGGAATCGATCGTTTATTGACTTTATAATTCATGAGAAAGGTGATTGTATGTCAGAGACAAACTGGTATGTAGTCCATACTTATTCTGGATATGAGAATAAGGTAAAAGCTAATATTGAGAAAACCATTGAAAACAGACATCTTGAGGATCAGATTCTCGAAGTCAGAGTTCCCATGCAGGATGTGGTGGAATTGAAAGACGGTGCAAGCCGTCAGGTTTCCAAAAAAATGTTTCCTGGTTATGTTCTGATCAATATGGTCATGAACGACGACACCTGGTATGTAGTTCGCAATACCAGAGGCGTAACCGGATTCGTTGGACCGGGATCCAAACCAGTTCCGCTGACGGAAGAGGAAATGAGACCGCTTGGGGTTCAATCGGATTCCGTGCAAATTGATTTTGCGGAAGGTGACAATGTCGTTGTTACTGGCGGCGTATGGAAAGACACTGTGGGTGTCATTCAGGCCATCAACGAAAACAAACAGAGTGTGACAATCAATGTCGACCTGTTCGGTCGTGAAACACCGGTAGAAATAAGTTTCACAGAAATTAAGAAGATGTAAATGGTCTGCGAAAACTGTAGATCGCAGATCGTGGGAGGGACATTCCCGCCATCACCACAAGGAGGTGCCTAATTATGGCAAAGAAAGTTACAGGTTACATCAAATTACAGATCCCTGCTGGAAAGGCAACACCGGCTCCCCCAGTAGGACCGGCTCTTGGTCAGCACGGCGTTAACATCGTACAGTTTACGAAGGAGTTCAACGCAAGAACTGCAGATCAGGGCGATATGATCATTCCGGTAGTTATTACCGTATATGCAGACAGAAGCTTCAGCTTCATTACCAAAACTCCGCCGGCAGCAGTTTTACTGAAAAAAGCATGCGGACTGAAAACCGCTTCCGCTAACTCCAAAAAGGATAAGGTCGCTACCATTAAGAAATCTGAAGTTCAGAAGATCGCTGAACTGAAGATGCCGGATCTGACCGCAGGAAGCCTTGACGCTGCTATCAGCATGATCTCAGGTACTGCAAGAAGTATGGGTATCACCGTAGTAGACGACTAAAAACTGTTGCATATGAACAGACGTGGGAGGGAAATTCCCGCAATTACCACCAGGAGGTTAATGAATTATGAAACATGGTAAGAAATATGTTGAGGCTGCCAAATTATACGATAAGCAGACTCAGTATGATAGAGACGAGGCTGTTGCCATCGTAAAGAAACTGGCAACCGCAAAATTTGACGAGACCATCGAGGCTCACATCAGAACCGGATGTGACGGACGTCACGCAGATCAGCAGATCCGTGGTGCAGTAGTTCTTCCGCACGGAACCGGAAAACAGGTTCGTGTACTTGTATTCGCTAAGAATGCAAAAGCTGACGAGGCACTTGCTGCAGGCGCTGAGTTCGTAGGTGCTGAGGAGCTCGTTCCGAAGATCCAGGGCGGCTGGTTCGATTTCGACGTAGTCGTTGCTACTCCGGACATGATGGGTGTTGTTGGACGTCTGGGACGTGTACTTGGACCGAAGGGCTTAATGCCGAACCCGAAGGCTGGTACCGTAACCATGGATGTTACCAAAGCAGTCAATGATATCAAAGCCGGTAAGATCGAGTACAGACTGGATAAGAGCAATATTATCCATGTACCGGTTGGAAAAGCTTCTTTCACCGAGGAGCAGTTAGCGGACAACTTCCAGACGCTTATGGATGCCATCAATAAAGTAAAACCGGCAGCTGTTAAAGGCCAGTACCTGAAGAGCGTAACCATCGCTCCGACCATGGGACCGGGCGTAAAAGTTAATCCTTTAAAGCTTGCCTAATTACAAAAAAGTATTGACATCTGATATATATTTGTGATATTTTATAACAGTTGAAGATGACTGCCCGAAGACAGCAGGTGCCGTAAGGCATAAGGTCGATACGCCTGCCGAGGAAAGCATTCGATTAAGAATGACTTATGAACCCTCTGTGTCTGCGGCACAGAGGGTTTTTTAATCCTTACCACTGGGAAGGTTATCTCTTTTAAAAATCTATAAGGAGGAAACCATTCATGGCAAAAGTTGAACTGAAAAAACCGGTTGTAGACGAGATCTCTGCAAATCTGGAAGGTGCAGCTGGCGTTGTTCTGGTTGACCACTGCGGTCTGACCGTTGAGCAGGATACACAGCTTCGTAAACAGATGAGAGAAGAAGGAATCGTTTACAAGGTTTACAAAAACACCATGCTGAACTTTGCAATCAAAGGAACCGAGTTCGAGCCGCTGTCTCAGCATCTCGAAGGACCGTCTGCAATCGCTATCTCCAAAACTGATGCGACTGCTCCGGCAAGAATCGTTGCTAACTTTGCAAAGAAAGCAGAGAAGCTTGAAATCAAAGCTGGTGTCGTAGAAGGAAACTACTACGATGCAAAGGGAATGACTGCAATCGCAAACGTTCCGTCCAGAGAAGTGCTTCTCGGAAAGCTGCTTGGCAGCATCCAGAGCCCGATCACAAACTTCGCTCGCGTTATCAATCAGATCGCAGAGAGCAAAGAGGCGTAATCGTTATTACAATAGGAAAAGCCGCATAGCGGCATGATACAATTATTATTATTGGAGGTAAATAAAAATGGCAAAATTAACTACTGCAGAATTTATTGATGCAATCAAAGAGCTTACCGTATTAGAGCTGAATGATCTTGTAAAAGCATGTGAGGAGGAGTTCGGTGTATCCGCAGCAGCTGGCGTTGTTGTAGCAGCAGCTGGAGATGGCGCAGCAGCAGCTGAAGAGAAAGATTCCTTCGACGTAGAGCTGTCTGAGGTTGGCCCGAACAAAGTTAAAGTTATCAAAGTTGTTCGTGAAGCTACCGGACTTGGCCTGAAAGAGGCTAAAGAGGTTGTTGACGGTGCTCCGAAGGTTATCAAAGAGGGCGCTTCCAAAGCTGAGGCTGAGGAGATCAAAACCAAACTTGAGGCTGAGGGTGCTAAAGTTACTCTTAAATAATTGTTTTGGTACATTCGAGGAAGGGTATCGCGGATGCGGTATCCTTCTTCTTTTTCCATCCTTCTGATTTGTTCATATCATCTTTCAAACAGTCTCCCAAATTCATATAATTATGCATAATTTCTGTTGACACCCCCTGCGATTTATGATAACATGGAAAATGCACTATTGTGGTAAGGTATGCTTTCATCCTTGCTGTAATTCGTGCAGTCCTTTTGCAATATGCAGTGATTAAAATATATAAGGGGTGAAATGTCAATGGAAAAGAACAGAATCAAACCTACCAAGTCCGGCAGAAATCTGCGAATGAGCTATTCCAGAAAAAAAGAAGTAGTTGAAATGCCGAACCTGATAGAAGTCCAGAGAGATTCCTACCAGTGGTTTCTGGATGAGGGATTAAGCGAAGCATTTGCCGATATTTCTCCGATTACGGATTATAGCGGAAAGCTGAGCCTGGAGTTCACGAACTTTGTACTTGATGTAGAGGGTGCAAAATACACCATCGAAGAGTGTAAAGAGCGTGACGCTACTTATGCCGCACCGTTAAAAGTCAGAGTCCGTCTTCATAACAAAGAGACAGATGAGATCAATGAGCATGAGATTTTCATGGGCGACCTGCCCCTGATGACAGAGACGGGAACCTTCGTCATCAACGGAGCGGAGCGTGTCATTGTCAGCCAGTTGGTACGTTCCCCTGGTATCTACTATGGTATTGACCATGACAAAGTAGGTAAGCTTCTGTTCTCCTGCACCGTAATCCCGAACCGTGGTGCATGGCTGGAGTATGAGACTGATTCCAACGACGTATTCTATGTTCGTGTCGACAGAACACGTAAAGTGCCGATTACTGTGCTGATCCGTGCTCTTGGTTATGGAACCAACGCTGAGATTCTGGAACTGTTCGGCGAGGAGCCGAAGATTCTGGCATCTCTGGCGAAAGATACTTCCGAGAGCTATCAGGAAGGTCTGCTGGAGCTGTACAAGAAGATCCGTCCGGGCGAGCCGCTGGCAGTAGAGAGCGCAGAGAGCCTGATTACCGGTATGTTCTTCGATCCGAGACGTTACGATCTGGCAAAGGTTGGACGTTACAAGTTTAATAAGAAGCTTCATCTGAAGAACCGTGTCCGTGGACAGGTTCTGGCTGAGGATGTAGTAGATCCGTCTACCGGCGAGATTATCGCAGAAGCAGATACCAAGATTGATACCGAGCTTGCAGTAAAACTGCAGGATTCCGCTGTTCCGTTCATCTGGGTAAAAGGTGAGGAACGTAATATCAAGGTGTTGTCCAACCGTATGGTAGACATTACCAAATATGTGGACTGTGATCCGGAAGCACTGGGCATCAAAGAGTCTGTATACTATCCGGCACTGGAGAAACTGCTGAATGAGTATACTGATGCAGAGGAACTGAAAGAAGCAATCCAGCGTTCCATCACGGAGCTGATTCCGAAACACATTACCAAGGATGACATTATGGCATCCATTAACTATAACATGCATCTGGAGTATGACCTTGGCAACAAAGATGATATCGACCATCTGGGCAATCGTCGTATCCGTGCCGTAGGTGAGCTGCTTCAGAACCAGTACCGTATCGGTCTTTCCCGTCTGGAAAGAGTGGTACGTGAGCGTATGACCACTCAGGATCCGGAGAGCATCTCTGCGCAGACCCTGATCAATATTAAACCGGTAACCGCAGCTGTCAAAGAGTTCTTTGGATCTTCTCAGCTGTCCCAGTTTATGGACCAGAACAACCCGTTGGGTGAGCTGACCCATAAGAGACGTCTGTCCGCATTGGGACCGGGCGGTCTGTCCAGAGACCGTGCAGGATTCGAGGTTCGAGATGTACACTACTCCCACTATGGAAGAATGTGCCCGATCGAGACTCCTGAGGGACCGAACATCGGTCTGATCAACTCTCTGGCATGCTATGCAAGAATCAATGAGTACGGTTTCGTAGAGGCTCCGTACCGTAAGATCGATAAATCAGATCCTAAGAATCCGCGTGTCACCGACGAGGTTGTATACATGACCGCTGATGAAGAGGATAATTACCATGTAGCACAGGCAAATGAGCCGTTGGATGAGAACGGATATTTCGTAAGAAACAACGTATCTGGACGTTATCTTGATGAGACTCAGGCTTATGATAAGACCATGTTTGACTATATGGATGTATCTCCGAAGATGGTGTTCTCCGTAGCTACGGCTCTGATTCCGTTCCTGCAGAACGATGACGCAAACCGTGCGCTGATGGGATCCAACATGCAGCGTCAGGCCGTTCCGCTGATGCTGACGGAAGCTCCGGCAGTTGGTACCGGTATGGAGGAGAAGACGGCAGTTGACTCCGGCGTTTGTGTAGTTGCAAAGAATGCAGGTATCGTAGAACGTGCCGTTTCCAATGAGATTGTTATACGTCAGGATAATGGTGTGCGTGATGTATATCATCTGACGAAATTCTCCCGCAGTAACCAGAGCAACTGCTACAACCAGAGACCGATCGTCTTTAAGGGGGACCGGGTAGAAGTTGGCGAGGTAATCGCTGACGGACCGTCCACTTCTGGCGGAGAGATTGCTCTTGGTAAGAATCCGCTGATCGGATTTATGACTTGGGAAGGTTATAACTACGAGGATGCTGTTCTTTTAAGTGAACGATTGGTTATGGATGATGTTTATACATCCATTCATATTGAGGAATATGAGGCAGAAGCCCGTGATACCAAGCTTGGACCGGAAGAGATCACCAGAGATGTTCCGGGTGTTGGTGATGATGCACTGAAGGATCTGGATAACAGAGGTATCATCCGTATCGGTGCAGAGGTTCGTGCCGGTGATATTCTGGTAGGTAAGGTAACTCCGAAGGGAGAGACCGAGCTGACCGCAGAGGAGCGTCTGCTCCGCGCAATCTTTGGTGAGAAGGCACGTGAAGTGCGTGATACTTCCCTGAAGGTACCGCATGGTGAGTACGGTGTCGTTGTAGATGCCAAAGTATTTACCAGAGAAAACGGAGACGAGCTGTCTCCGGGTGTAAACCAGGCAGTCCGCATTTACATTGCTCAGAAGAGAAAGATCTCTGTCGGCGATAAGATGGCTGGACGTCATGGTAACAAGGGTGTCGTTTCCCGTGTTCTTCCGGTAGAAGATATGCCGTTCCTGCCGAACGGACGTCCGCTGGATATCGTACTGAATCCTCTGGGTGTGCCGTCTCGTATGAATATCGGTCAGGTCCTGGAGATTCACCTGAGTCTTGCAGCAAAAGCGCTGGGATTCAATGTGGCCACCCCGATTTTCGACGGTGCAAATGAGTCAGAGATCATGGATACTCTTGATCTTGCGAATGATTACGCAAACCTTCCATTCGATGATGCAGAGGCTGCAGAGTGGAAAGAGAAGGGGCTTGACCAGACCGCAGACGGAAGACCGTGGAATGGCGAAACATTCAAAGGTAATCATGGGGAAGATCTGCTTCCGGAGGTTGTAGATTATCTCGATAAAAACAGAGAGCACAGAAAAGTATGGAAAGGCGTACCGATCTCCAGAGACGGTAAAGTACGTCTGAGAGATGGCCGTACCGGTGAGTATTTCGACAGCCCGGTAACCATCGGACACATGCATTATCTGAAGCTGCATCATCTGGTAGACGATAAGATCCATGCACGTTCTACCGGACCGTACTCCCTGGTAACGCAGCAGCCGCTGGGTGGAAAAGCTCAGTTTGGTGGACAGCGTTTCGGAGAGATGGAGGTTTGGGCTCTGGAGGCATATGGTGCGTCCTACACCCTTCAGGAGATCCTGACCGTGAAGTCTGATGATGTCATTGGACGTGTGAAGACTTATGAAGCAATTATCAAAGGCGAGAACATTCCAGAGGCTGGCATTCCGGAGTCCTTCAAGGTACTCTTAAAAGAGCTGCAGGCACTGGGACTGGATGTGCGTGTGCTTCGTGATGATAACACAGAAGTGGAGCTGACAGAGACCAGCGACTATGGTGATGTGGACATCCGTTCTATTCTGGAGGACGACAGCCGTCGTTTCGACAGAGAGGATGAGTCTTTTGGCGCTCATGGATTTGGAAAACAGGAGTTCAAGGGAGAGGAACTTGTAGATGTTGAACCGGAAGACGATGATTTCGGCGGCGACGACTCCATTGACCTGGATGATGATATTGATTTTGAAGAATAGAGGAGGTGCCGCTCATGCCGGAAATGACGAAGAATGATAACTATCAGCCAATGAGCTTTGATGCGATTAAGATAGGTCTTGCATCTCCGGAGACGATTCTTGAATGGTCTCATGGAGAAGTGACCAAGCCTGAGACCATCAACTATCGTACGTTGAAACCGGAAAAGGATGGTCTGTATTGCGAGAAAATCTTCGGACCGAGCAAGGACTGGGAGTGTCACTGCGGAAAATATAAGAAAATCAGATATAAAGGTGTCGTATGTGATCGCTGCGGCGTTGAGGTTACCAAATCCAGCGTCCGCCGTGAGCGCATGGGCCATATCAAACTGGCTGCGCCGGTATCCCATATCTGGTACTTTAAAGGCATTCCGAGCCGTATGGGACTGATCCTTGATCTGTCCCCGAGAACACTGGAAAAAGTTCTCTACTTTGCATCCTATATTGTACTTGATCCGGGAAAGACCGAGCTTATGTACAAACAGGTTCTTTCCGAGAAAGAATATCAGGATATGAAGGAAAAATATCCGGAGTCAGGCGCATTCCGCGTTGGAATGGGTGCAGAGTCCATCAAGGAACTGCTGCAGGCTATTGATCTGGAGAAAGATTCCAAAGAACTGAAAGAGGGACTGAAGACTGCTTCCGGTCAGAAACGTGCCCGCATCATCAAGAGACTTGAGGTTGTGGAAGCGTTCCGTGAGTCCGGAAACAAACCGGAGTGGATGATCATGGATGTGATCCCGGTTATCCCGCCAGATCTTCGTCCGATGGTACAGCTGGACGGCGGACGTTTTGCTACTTCCGACCTGAACGACCTGTACAGAAGAATTATCAACAGAAATAACCGTCTGCAGAGACTGCTGGATCTGGGAGCACCGGATATCATCGTTCGTAATGAGAAACGTATGCTTCAGGAGGCAGTTGATGCCCTGATCGATAACGGTAGAAGAGGACGTCCTGTTACCGGACCTGGAAACAGAGCTCTGAAATCTCTGTCTGACATGCTGAAAGGTAAATCTGGACGTTTCCGTCAGAACCTGCTGGGTAAACGTGTTGACTATTCCGGCCGTTCCGTTATCGTCGTTGGACCGGAACTGAAGATCTATCAGTGTGGTCTGCCGAAAGAGATGGCAATCGAGCTGTTCAAACCGTTCGTAATGAAAGAACTGGTTGCAAATGGTTCTGCACATAATATCAAGAGCGCAAAGAAAATGGTTGAGCGTCTTCAGCCGGAAGTATGGGATGTTCTTGAGGACGTTATTAAAGAGCATCCGGTAATGCTGAACCGTGCTCCTACACTGCATCGTCTGGGTATCCAGGCGTTCGAGCCGATCCTGGTAGAAGGTAAGGCAATCAAGCTTCACCCGCTTGTTTGTACCGCATTCAATGCTGACTTCGACGGAGACCAGATGGCTGTCCATCTGCCGTTGTCCGTAGAGGCACAGGCAGAGTGCCGTTTCCTTCTGCTTTCTCCGAATAACCTGCTGAAACCGTCTGATGGTGGTCCTGTAGCCGTTCCTTCTCAGGATATGGTCCTTGGTATCTACTATCTGACTCAGGAGAGACCGGGAGAAATCGGTGAAGGTAAATTTTTCAAGAACCTTAACGAAGCAATTCTTGCATACGAGAATGGCGTTATCAAACTTCAGAGCCGTATCAAAGTACGTGTCAGCAAGAATATGCCGGATGGCACTGTGATGACCGGTACTGTAGAGTCTACCCTTGGACGTTTCCTGTTCAATGAGATTCTGCCGCAGGATCTGGGATTTGTAGACAGAAAAATTCCGGGCAACGAGCTGAGTCTGGAAGTCGATTTCCATGTAGGCAAGAAGGGTCTGAAACAGATCCTTGGTAAAGTAATTAACACCCATGGTGCAACCAAGACCGCTGAGGTTCTGGATGATATTAAGGCAATGGGTTATAAATACTCCACTAGAGCGGCTATGACCGTATCCATTTCTGATATGACCGTACCGCCGCAGAAACCGGAGCTGATCAAACAGGCTCAGGATGTAGTGGATAAGATTACACGTAACTATAAACGTGGTAAGATTACTGAAGAAGAGCGTTACAAAGAGGTTGTAGAGACCTGGAAAGAGACTGACGCAGTCCTTACCAAAGCTCTTCTGGATGGTCTTGATAAATATAACAACATCTTCATGATGGCTGATTCCGGTGCGCGTGGATCTGATAAACAGATCAAACAGCTGGCTGGTATGCGTGGATTGATGGCAGATACGACCGGTCATACGATCGAGCTTCCTATCACATCCAACTTCCGTGAGGGTCTTGACGTACTGGAGTACTTCATGTCCGCTCATGGAGCACGTAAAGGTATGTCCGATACCGCTCTTCGTACCGCTGACTCCGGTTACCTGACCAGACGTCTGGTAGACGTATCTCAGGAACTGATTATCCGTGAGACAGACTGTGCAGAAGGCAAAGATGAGATTCCTGGAATGGAAGTTACCGCTTTCACTGATGGAAAAGAAATGATCGAGTCCCTGGAGGAGCGTATCACAGGACGTTTTGCATGCAATGACATTTGCGACAAAGATGGCAACATCATTGTTAAAGCAAACCATATGATCACACCGAAGCGTGCGGCTGCAGTCGTATCCAAAGGTGTGGATAAAGACGGAAACCCGCTGAACAGCGTGAAAATCCGTACTGCTCTTACCTGTAAATCCCATATCGGTGTGTGTGCGAAGTGCTACGGTGCCAACATGGCAACCGGAGAGGCTGTACAGGTTGGTGAGACTGTTGGTATCATCGCAGCACAGTCCATCGGTGAGCCGGGTACCCAGCTGACCATGAGAACCTTCCACTCCGGTGGTGTAGCAGGTGGAGATATTACACAGGGTCTTCCCCGTGTCGAGGAGCTTTTCGAGGCAAGAAAACCGAAGGGTCTTGCAATCGTAACTGAGATCAGCGGTCTGGCTACGATTAACGACATGAAGAAGAAACGTGAAATCGTTATTACCAATAATGAGTCTGGTGAGTCCAAGACGTATCTGATTCCGTTTGATTCCAGAATCAAGATTATGGACGGAACTATGGTTGAGGCCGGTGATGCACTGACAGAAGGTAGCATCAACCCGCATGATATTCTGAAGATCAAAGGTGTGCGTGCTGTTCAGGATTATCTGCTTCAGGAAGTACAGCGTGTATACCGGCTGCAGGGTGTTGAGATCAACGATAAACATATCGAGATGATCGTTCGCCAGATGCTGAAGAAGATCCGCGTTGAGGATAACGGAGACAGTGATTTCCTGCCGGGTACTCTGGTAGACATTCTGGATTACTGGGATGAGAATGAGAGACTGATTGCAGAGGGCAAACAGCCTGCAGATGGAAAACAGGTACTGCTTGGTATTACCAAAGCTTCCCTGGCTACCAATTCCTTCCTGTCAGCAGCATCCTTCCAGGAGACCACCAAAGTTCTGACAGAGGCTGCTATCAAGGGCAAAGTTGATCCGCTGATCGGTCTGAAAGAGAACGTTATCATCGGTAAGCTGATCCCGGCTGGTACCGGTATGAAGCGTTATCGTGACGTAAAACTGAACACTGATATGGAGGAAGATGATTCCTTAAGCATCAGTGAAGAGGATGAGGTTCTTGATCTTGCAGAAGATGCAGCAAAGGATGAAGAATTCGATGATGTAGATACTGCACAGGATGACAGCGCTGATGTTGAAGCAGAAGCTGCTGAGGCTGAAGAGAGCGATCCGGAAGAAGAATAAAGAATGCATAACTGATGCCGCCTGGTCATCTTAACGGATGATCGGGCGGTATTTTTATCAGATTCAGGAGGAAAAGAAGATGAAAGAAAACAAATTAAGATATCATATTGACCATGATTTACCATTGTTATCCACCAGACTGTGGAGCACACAGCCTTTTTTCTGGGAGGCAATCGGCGCAACCGGAACATTTGACTATGTGGAGTTCGTAGCAGAGTATGCACCGTATGATTTTACAGACCTTCCGAATATGGCAAGAGCTGCCGAACTGAATGATATGGGTACCATGATCAAACTGGATTTCCAGAACAGAGGGTACGTGGCACAGAAAGCTGTACAGGCAGGATTCCAGAGTATTATGTTTGTAGACCACGTGAATCCGGATCAGGTAAGAGAGAGCGTAAGTCTTATAAAACCAAAAACTCCGGGAAGTATCGGCGAATTCGGATATCCGAATGGCCGCTATATCGGTGGACAGTCCCATATTCCGGTAGCAGATCATATTAAGAGATTGAATGATATCGTTCTCTGCTTTATGATCGAGAAAGAAGAGGCGGTGAATAATATCGAAGAGATCTGCTCCATTCCGGGAGTTGATATGATTCAGTTCGGACCGAATGACTATTGCATGAGCAAAGGCTGGAACAGAGCAGATCATGTGGCAGACTTTAAAGAAGCAGAGAGAAAATGTATCGAAGTTGCTCTTGCACATGGTGTTCGTCCGAGATGTGAGATCGTTACTCCGGCGGATGCAGAGTATTACGTTAAACTTGGTGTAAAAGATTTTTCACTGGGAGACCAGCTTGCAAAGATGAAAGCATTCTGGAACGGTGAAGGAAAAGAAATGCGTGCAATTGTAGATGATCTGAAATAAGACAGGTCGGCAGAACAGCCGGGAGCAGAAAAGCTCCCGGCTGTTTTTGGCCCTGACGAAGATTGCACATGTGAAAACGATAATTATTTAACAAATAGACATACAGTTCCGCGAAAAATAAAAGCCTTCATTTGACGAATTGTAAGATTGGAAATGCGAAAACAATGATTTTGACGAAATTTTGTAAAAAATCCATAAAAATAGGATAAAAAAGAAAAACAAATGAACAAAAGGCAGATAAAAACGATTTATGATAGGAAATACCGAAAATTGGATATTGAATGGAATAAAATAGGAAAATAATAGATAATAAAAATATCAAAAAGAACAAGTGAGTTGGCCATATTCACCAAAATAAAGGAAGGAACAATAATGAAAGAGAATAAACTGCGTTATCATCTTGAACATGATCTGCCGCTTCTGTCCACCAGACTGTGGAGCACACAGCCTTTTTTCTGGGAGGCAATTGGAGCAACTGGAAATTTCGACTATGTTGAGTTTGTAGCAGAGTATGCACCTTATGATTTCACAGATCTTCCCAACATGGCAAGAGCTGCTGAACTGAATGATATGGGCACCATGATTAAACTTGATTATCAGAACAGAGGCTTCGTAGCACAGAAAGCGATCCAGGCAGGATTCCAGAGTATTATGTTCGTAGACCACGTAAATCCGGATCAGGTAAGAGAAAGCGTAAACCTTGTAAAACCGAAGACAGCAGGAAGCACCGGTGTATTTGGATATCCGAATGGACGTTACATCGGCGGACAGTCCCATATCCCGCCGCTGGATCATGTAAAACGACTGAATGATATCGTGCTTTGCTTTATGATTGAGAAAGAGGAAGCAGTGAACAATATCGAAGAGATCTGCTCTATCCCGGGTGTTGATATGATCCAGTTTGGCCCCAATGACTACTGCATGAGTAAAGGATGGAACAGAGCTGATCATGTGGCTGACTTCAAAGAGGCTGAGAGAAAATGTATCGAAGTTGCTCTTGCACATGGTGTTCGTCCGAGATGTGAGATTGTCACTCCGGCAGATGCAGAGTATTACGTAAAACTCGGCGTAAAAGATTTCTCACTGGGAGACCAGCTTGCAAAGATGAAAGCATTCTGGAATGGTGAAGGAAAAGAAATGCGAGCAATCGTAGACGATCTGAAATAGAGGTGTAAAAAAATGGCACATAAAGTAATTATTCCGGAGGATATTACAGAACCGGGAAAAGAGTTCTTAAGATCTAAAGGTTACGAGGTTGTAGTAGTAGATGGCAATACATCAGAAGCATTTGAGAAGGAAGCAAAAGATGCAGATGCTTTACTTGCCAGAACTGCAAAATATCCAAAAGAGATTCTTGAGAAAATGCCGAATCTGAAGGTGATCGGAAGACACGGTGTAGGATTTGACAACATTGATATGGATTACTGTAATGAGAAGAAGATCTGGGTAACCATTACTCCGACTGCTAACTCAAATGCAGTTGCAGAGCACACGATTATGCTGGTACTTGCATGCGCAAGAAATCTGGTTTACCAGAACAGACAGCTTCTTCTTGGAAATGGCTGGAAGACAAGAAACAGCTGCAAGGGACAGGAAGTAGCAGGAAAGACTATCGGTATCGTAGGATGCGGACGTATCGGAAAACAGGTAGCTAAGAAAGCTGCACTTGGTCTGGATATGAAAGTAATCGGATATGATCCGGTGATTCCGGCAGATGTGAAACTTGAGAATATCGAAAGAGTAGCAACGATCGAAGAAATCTTTGAAAAAGCTGACTTTGTATCTCTTCATCTTCCAGAGACTCCGCAGACAAAGAAAATGATCAATAAGAGCCTGCTTTCTCTGATGAAACCGACTGCATGCCTGATCAACTGCGCAAGAGGCGGAATTGTAGACGAGGATGATCTTTATGAGGCACTTTCTGAACACAAGATCCATGGGGCTGGAGTCGATGTACTCACTCAGGAGCCATTTGATAAAGACAGCCGTCTGCTGAAGCTGGATAACATGATTGTAACGCCGCACGATGCAGCGTTAAATGTAGAAACTATGAATAAGATGGGTCTGGACGCAGCTCAGGGAATTTATGAGGTGTTTGAGGGACTGAAGCCGTCGTGGCCTGTCAGCAAATTCTAAGGTTTTAGAAGGGGGAAAATATGTTAGGAGTAATTGGTATTGTTGTTGCACTGGTAGTGCTCGTTGCATTGACGTTTAAAGGGTGGCATATGGGAGTTGTTGCAATTGCTTCCTCTTTGATCATTATTTTAACCAGCCAGATGGATATCTGGACAACTATCACGGAAAACTTTGCACCAAGTTTTACAAGTTTTGCAGGAAACTGGTTCCTGGTATTCTCGCTGGCAGCTATTTTTGGTAAAGTTATGGATCTGGGTGGAGCGTCCATGTCCATTGCGAGACATACAGTAAAGCTGCTCGGCAAAAAACAGATTGTTTTAATCGTACTTGTAGTATCCTTGATCCTGTCTTACGCAGGAATCGGAGTATTCGTTATTGCATTTACGATGTATCCGATCTGTCTGGCACTGTTTAAAGAGGCAGACATTCCGAAAAAAGTATTCCCAGGTCTGATGCTCGCAGTACCGGCAACTGTCTGCATGGTATTCCTTCCGGGTACTCCGTCCACTCAGAACCTGATTCCGGCAGAGTTCTTTGGAACCAGTATTTATGCAGCACCGGTAATTGGTATTATTTCCTCTATCGTTGTATTTATCCTTGACTACCTGTTCTATAGCTGGGTTGTTAAGAGATGTGCTGCAAGAGGTGAGCATTTTGTACCAGGCGAGAATGATACAATCCCGGATCTGAATGATGAATCTGTTTTGGCAGGTCTTCCGTCAGCAGGTGCAGCATTTGCTCCGATCGTAGTCCTGATTATTGCAATCTTTGTATTCCAGAAAGGTTTTGGTTATGCAGCTAACTACTCTGTATGTCTGGCTACTACCATTGCAATCATCCTTGGAATTATTCTTTACAGAGGAAAATTCAATGTCAAAGAAGTATGTACAGCAGGCATCACCAATGGTCTGAATGCACTGATGGTTACTTCCTGCATCATGGGATTTGGTGGTGTCGTAACCGCATCTCCTACCTATACTTCCTGTGTTAACTGGCTGATGAGCCTTGATATGAGCCCGATCATGCTGATGTTCCTTTCTATCAACGTAATCTGTATGATTACTGGTTCTTCTACAGGTGGTTTAAATATCTTCCTGAACTCCATGGGAGAGTACCTGATCACTACCGGAATCAATACTCAGATTCTTCATCGTCTGAGTGCTATTGCTTCTGCCGGACTTGACGCTATGCCGCATGCATCTGGCGTTGTACTTGCAAACTCTATTGCAAAGACAGATATGATTGATACATATAAATATACATTTATATCCCAGTGTATGATTCCAATTGTAGGTTTCTTTGTAGCATTGCTTCTTTATATGGTAGGCGTTTGCTAAAAATCAGGAGTGATTATCATATGAGGTGTCGGAAGTATCTGGCACCTCATATCTGGTGAAAGAATAAGGAGAATGTATGAAGCTTGATTTTGTAATTAAAAATGGACATGTAGTAGACCCGGCACAGAATATTGATCAGGTCATGGATATTGCTATTAAAGATAATCATATCGTTGCGTTTCCGGATGAATGGGAATGCGATAAAGTAGTAGATGCATCTGGATGTTATGTGTTTCCGGGATTGATTGATTTCCATGCTCACGTATATGGAAATGGTTCCAATTGCGCAGTACATGCAGACTATCTTCTTGCAACTGGTGTTACCTCCGCAGTAGATCCGGGAACTGCAGGAAGCAGTAACTTCAATTCTTTCTATGCAGGAACCGTACTGGCAAGCAAGGTAAGAATTAAGAGCTATATCTGTATGTATGGAAGCGGACAGATTGATTACAATATCATTGAGAAATTTGACCGCGCAGAGTATCGTCCGCAGGATATTAAGAAGATGGTGGAGCGGTATAAAGACAATATTCTTGGTGTCAAGATCCGTATGAGCAAAGGGGTAGCTACCGGTATCGATGCCATGGATGCAACTCGTGAATTGGCTGATGAACTGGGAATCGGTATCTGCGTTCATACCAGCAATCCGGTCACTCCGCTGAAACAGGTGGCTGACAGACTGAAAGCAGGTGATATTTACTGCCATTGCTATCATGGCTGGGGGGACGAGACCATTCTTGATGAGAACGGTAAAGTCAAAGATTTCATTCTGGATGCAAGAAAACGAGGCGTCCTCATGGATGCAGCAAATGGACGTATGAACTTCAGTATTGATGTATGCCGGAAATCACTGGAGCAGGGATTCTATCCGGATATCATTGCATCTGACTGGACCGGCGACAAATACAATATGTCAAATACTGCAAAGAATCTGCCGTTTGTCATGACGAAATACTTGGAACTTGGAATGCCGCTTAAAGAAGTTTTGAGATGCGTTACTGAGACACCGGCAAAAGTCATGAATATGGAAGGTAAGATCGGTACACTGAAACCGGGTGCATTTGCAGATGTAGCGATTTTCAAGATGATTGATAAAAAAGCAATCCACAAAGACTGCAAGAATGAAGTGTTTGAAACTCATAAACTGTTTGTTCCGCAAATGGTATTTGCAGATGGAGAACCGGCATTCTGCCAGGCAGATTTTGCATTAATGGATTAGATGTGGACGTATCCATGATTTTATAATACAATCAGACAAGTGGTAGCATGTGGACTGAGTGGAAGACGGGAGGGGGACTATCATGATAATTAAAGCATATCCGAGGACACATTATGAAGAATTTAAAAAATATGGTTATCGGATCATGCTCTTTGAACGACTGATTACCCATCTGACGGATTATCATTATCATGATTACTATGAATTGTCGATTGTATTGAGCTGTAAAAATGTAGTCTATCTGTGCAATGATACGGAATATCAGATCAAGGAAGGAGACATCGTCTTCAGCAATGTATTTGAACCGCATTGTTACCGGGAAGTAGGAACGGACGCCTATTGCGAACGCTTCAATCTGGGAATTGAATTTACCAGACTGATGCAGTTTTCCACAAAGGGGATCAATCTGTCTTCCATGTTTCAACAGTGTAATGCCAGCTATCCGATTATTCGGCTTCCATTTAAAAGTATGGTGAAATATTATGAGCTGATTGATGTCTATAAAAAGAAAGAACTCAAATACAGCAGTGAACTGGTGCAGCGTGGACTGGTACAGCTCTTCCTAGCATATATCTATGAAGATGCGCGTCCATATATTGAGGTTGATACGAAGAATTCAGAAAGTGTGCAGACTGTAACGGTTATTATTGAGTATATTCAGAAGCATCTGAGTGAAAACATTACACTGGCGGAGCTGGCAAAGGAGGCCAATTATAGTATCTCTTATATTTGTTCTGCATTCCGGAGCGTGATGAATAAAACGATTAATAACTACATCAAAGAGAAGAGGCTTGATCTGGCTGTGCAGTATCTGAAGGCAGATATTCCGATCACGGAAGCGGCAGAGCAGGCTGGATTCAATAATTACAGCTATTTTTACAAAACCTTTAAAAGCGTATACGGAATCAGTCCTGTAGAATACCGGAATCGGACTTTGCAGGAAAATGATGAAAGATAACCTTATATTAATTCCTCTGAAAAAACGCTGCGGGCCTGTACCGCAGCGCTTTTTGCATCATGCTTTCTTTTTTTTCGTAAGTGGACGGAACACCGTGATTCTTCCCAGAAAGCAGATAAACTGCATCATAATAATTCCTGCAAACACGCCGATGCTGTCGATTCCCACATCCTTTTTGGAAGGGCCGCGGCCGGCCACGAAGGACTGGTGATATTCATCCAATGCAGCAAATCCCACACAGATCATGCCGGCAAGGAGGGGAAGCCAGATTCCCCGGACACCGTACACATATAATGGAAAGGATACGGAGATGGCAAGCAGGAAATACTCTGTCATATGGGCCAGTTTGCGGACCGGATGATGAATTTCCTTGATATGCTGTTTGATTTCCGAAGAAGACCAGTGCAGATCAAAAGCGTCATTAGCAGTTTCGACGATGATTTCACTGACCTTGTAACTCAGATTCCCGGAAGTGGTGCCGTCCTGAGCGGAAAAGGAAAAGATGAGATACATCATGAGTAACGCCGGTACAAAGGAAAAAGGTTTTAACAGGGACCTTAAAAATGCTTTTATCATATAGAAATCTCCTTTAATTCAAAAACAAATTTGCCCTATCATAGCACCAAAGGAGAAAACTGTCCAGCAAATACGGTCGAATCCTAAAACTTTCACAGAAAATCAAGGAAAACCGCTTGACAAGCAAAAATCAATTTAATATAATAATCAAGCATGCGTATTTAGGTGTGCATGTTTCAGCAAGTCTGAAAAACAGCAGTCATCACAAACCATCAGGAGGTGAAAGGAATGCCAACATTCAACCAGTTAGTAAGAAAGGGTAGACAGACATCTGTTAAAAAGTCTACGGCACCGGCACTTCAGAAAGGATTTAACTCTCTGAAGAAGAGACCGATCGATGCATCTGCACCGCAGAAACGTGGTGTGTGCACCGCAGTTAAAACCGCAACCCCGAAGAAACCGAACTCAGCTCTTCGTAAGATCGCCAGAGTACGTCTTTCCAACGGAATTGAGGTAACAAGCTATATCCCGGGAGAGGGACACAACCTTCAGGAGCACAGCGTTGTTCTTATCCGTGGAGGTAGAGTAAAGGACCTTCCGGGTACCAGATATCACATTGTTCGTGGTACACTGGATACCGCTGGAGTAGCTAAGAGACGTCAGGCTCGTTCCAAATACGGAGCTAAGAGACCGAAAGACGCTAAAAAGTAATTTAAAAACAAAATCAAGTATCACAAACAGAACTATGATTGTTGGCGTCGCGTAAGCGCCGCCTTGTGCCAGGGTTCATCAAAAGGACCTATGACTGCGGGTTTGATATAGAGGAATACCGGGCACGGACACACGTAGAACGACACATGTGAGTACCTATGAATTAATCTTATCGGATTTATCCGGTAAACATGTATTAAGGAGGGAAGTAACGTGCCACGTAAAGGACATACTCAGAAAAGAGACGTACTGGCAGACCCGATGTACAATAACAAAGTGGTTACCAAACTGATCAACAACATCATGCTTGACGGTAAAAAAGGTGTAGCACAGAAAATTGTATACGGCGCATTTGCCAAAGTAGAAGCAAAGGCTGAGAAGCCGGCTCTGGAAGTATTTGAAGAGGCTATGAACAACATCATGCCGGTTCTGGAGGTAAAAGCAAGACGTATCGGTGGAGCTACTTATCAGGTACCGATCGAGGTAAGAGCTGATCGTCGTCAGGCATTAGCACTTCGCTGGCTCACCATGTTCTCCCGTAAAAGAGGCGAGAAGACCATGGAAGAGAGACTGGCAAACGAGATCATGGATGCAGCAAACAACACTGGTGCAGCTGTGAAGAGAAAAGAAGATATGCACAAAATGGCAGAGGCAAACAAGGCATTCGCTCATTACAGATTCTAATCTGGCTGCGCGACCTGATTTGCTCACTCGTATAAGGAGGAAAATCCATTGGCTGAAAGAGAATATCCATTGGAGAGAACCAGAAATATCGGAATTATGGCTCATATCGATGCTGGTAAAACCACACTGACCGAGCGTATTCTGTATTACACTGGTGTTAACTATAAGATTGGTGATACTCATGAAGGTACTGCAACCATGGACTGGATGGAGCAGGAGCAGGAGAGAGGTATTACCATCACATCTGCAGCTACAACCTGTCACTGGACTCTGCAGGATCACTGCAAGCCGAAGAAAGGTGCGCTTGAGCATCGTATCAACATCATCGATACCCCAGGCCACGTAGACTTCACCGTAGAGGTTGAGCGTTCCCTTCGTGTACTGGATGGCGCTGTCGGCGTATTCTGTGCAAAGGGTGGTGTAGAGCCGCAGTCTGAGAACGTATGGCGTCAGGCTGATACCTACAATGTACCGCGTATGGCATTCATCAACAAGATGGATATCCTGGGTGCAGATTTCTACAATGCAGTAGAGATGATCAAGACCCGTCTGGGTAAGAATGCAATCTGTCTGCAGCTGCCGATCGGAAAAGAGGATGATTTCAAGGGAATCATCGATCTGTTCGAGATGCAGGCTTACATCTATAATGATGATAAGGGTGATGACATCAGCATTACTGATATCCCGGATGATATGAAAGATGATGCGGAACTGTATCACACCGAGCTGGTAGAGAAGATCTGCGAGCTGGATGATGATCTGATGATGCAGTATCTTGATGGAGAGGAGCCGTCCGTTGAGGATCTGAAAGCTGTTCTTCGTAAAGCTACCTGTGAGTGTACCGCTGTTCCGGTATGCTGTGGTAGTGCATACAGAAACAAAGGTGTTCAGAAACTTCTGGACGCAATTCTTGAGTTTATGCCGGCTCCGACCGATATCCCGTCCATCAAAGGTGTGGATATGGAAGGAAATGAGGTTGTAAGACACTCTTCTGATGAAGAGCCGTTCTCTGCACTGGCATTCAAGATCATGGCTGACCCGTTCGTAGGTAAGCTGGCATTCTTCCGTGTGTACTCCGGAACCATGAATTCTGGTTCTTACGTGTACAACTCCACGAAAGATAAGAAAGAGCGTGTAGGACGTATCCTTCAGATGCACGCTAACAAGAGAGCAGAGCTTGACAAGGTTTACTCTGGAGATATCGCAGCAGCAGTTGGTTTCAAGGTAACTACTACCGGTGATACCATCTGTGACGAGCAGCATCCGGTAATCCTTGAGTCTATGGAGTTCCCGGAGCCGGTTATCGAGCTGGCTATCGAGCCGAAGACCAAAGCTGGCCAGGGCAAACTTGGCGAGTCTCTTGCAAAACTGGCAGAAGAGGACCCGACTTTCCGTGCACATACCAATCAGGAAACTGGTCAGACTATCATTGCTGGTATGGGTGAGCTTCATCTGGAGATCATCGTTGACCGTCTGCTTCGTGAGTTCAAGGTAGAGGCTAATGTAGGTGCACCGCAGGTCGCTTATAAAGAGACCATTACCAAACCGGCTGATGTAGACAGCAAATATGCAAAACAGTCTGGTGGACGTGGACAGTACGGACATTGTAAAGTTAAATTTGAGCCGATGGATGCTAACGCAGAGGAGACTTACAAGTTTGAGTCTACCGTAGTTGGTGGTGCTATTCCGAAGGAGTACATCCCGGCTGTAGGCGAAGGTATTGAAGAGGCTATGAAGTCTGGTATCCTTGGTGGATTCCCGGTAGTTGGTGTTCACGCTAACGTATACGACGGATCCTATCATGAGGTCGATTCTTCTGAGATGGCTTTCCATATCGCTGGTTCTCTTGCATTCAAAGAGGCTATGCAGAAAGCAGCTCCGGTTCTTCTTGAGCCGATCATGAAGGTTGAGGTAACTACTCCGGAAGATTACATGGGTGATGTTATCGGTGATATCAACTCCCGTCGTGGTCGTATCGAGGGTATGGAAGACATCGGCGGCGGTAAGATGATCAAAGGTTATGTTCCGCTGGCAGAGATGTTCGGATATGCTACCGACCTTCGTTCCAGAACTCAGGGACGTGGTAACTACTCCATGTTCTTCGAGAAATATGAGCCGGTACCGAAGAACGTTCAGGAGAAAGTTCTTGCTGCAAAGGCAAAATAATATACAAATAGGCTTGCAAAACAAGCCTATTTGAAATATAATCAAAATTAGCTGATTGCGTATTTAAACGTAGAAAAGTTGATCTATTCAAGGAGGAAAACAAAATGGCAAAAGCTAAGTTCGACAGAACTAAACCACATTGTAATATTGGTACCATCGGTCACGTAGACCATGGTAAAACTACTCTGACCGCAGCTATCACTGCAGTACTTGCAGCAAGAGTTCCGGGAAATGAGGCAACTGATTTCGCTAACATCGATAAAGCTCCGGAAGAGAGAGAGCGTGGAATCACTATCTCTACTGCACATGTAGAGTATCAGACCGCTAAAAGACATTACGCACACGTTGACTGCCCAGGCCATGCTGACTATGTAAAGAACATGATCACTGGTGCTGCACAGATGGACGGCGCTATCCTTGTAGTAGCTGCTACTGATGGTGTTATGGCTCAGACTAAAGAGCACATCCTTCTGTCCCGTCAGGTAGGTGTACCGTACATCGTTGTATTCCTGAACAAATGTGATATGGTTGATGACGAAGAGCTGATCGAGCTGGTTGAGATGGAAGTTACCGAGCAGCTTGAGGAGTACGGATTCAATGATTGCCCGATCATCAAAGGTTCCGCTCTGAAAGCCCTTGAGGATCCGATGGGACCGTGGGGAGACAAGATCATGGAGCTTATGGATACCGTTGATTCTTATATCCCGGATCCGCAGCGTGCAACTGACAAACCGTTCCTGATGCCGGTTGAGGACGTATTCACCATTACTGGTCGTGGTACTGTTGCTACTGGTAGAGTAGAGCGTGGTGTTCTTCATCTGAACGACGAGGTTGAAATCGTTGGTGTTAAAGAGGAGACCCGTAAAACTGTTGTAACTGGTATCGAGATGTTCCGTAAACTTCTTGATGAGGCTCAGGCTGGTGATAACATCGGTTGTCTGCTTCGTGGTATCCAGAGAACTGATATCGTTCGTGGACAGGTTGTTGCTAAACCGGGCAGCGTTACCTGCCATACCAAATTCACCGCTCAGGTTTACGTTCTGACCAAAGATGAGGGTGGACGTCATACTCCGTTCTTCAACAACTATCGTCCGCAGTTCTACTTCAGAACAACTGACGTTACTGGTGTTTGCGAGCTGCCGGCTGGTACCGAGATGTGCATGCCTGGTGACAACGTAGAGATGACCATCGAGCTGATCCATCCGATCGCTATGGAGCAGGGTCTTACTTTCGCTATCCGTGAGGGTGGTAGAACTGTAGGATCAGGTCGTGTTGCTACAATCATCGAGTAATCACTGATTAATATATATTGAGTACCGCAAGGTACATGTGTCCAAACGTAAGATACCCCGGAACCGTAAGGTTTCCGGGGTTTTTCTGTAAAAAAATTTTACATGTTATGGACTTGACCGAATCCATCACCTGGATTAAAATAAAATAGAAGTAAGATTTGGAGGTGAAATTTATGGACAGTTGCGATAGTACAGGTCGAAGTATTATCTTCGGTGGCAGACAGAAAAGATACACCAGGCAGCATTCCATAGATTTCAAGTAAGCTGGCGGTTTCTTTTCTGCCGCTTCTTTTTGAGCCACCGTATGTAATTCCGACACTTCGCAGTGAGCAACTGGAGGTACGCTTTTGGATGACATAAGCGGTGGATTTTTTATGCCCTTTTTTGGGCGGGAGAAGGAGGCAGCAGAAGATGGAAACAACAAGAAAACCAAATTATGTAGAAGAATTGCTGGAAATTTTCCGCAGTCCGCTGAGTGCGGAAGAACTGCGGGATCAGATTTCCGATTACCATGAAAGTGATATTGCAGATGCCTTTGAACAGTTATCCGTAGAGGAACGGAAAAAGCTGTATCCGCTTCTGGGGGCGGAATGGGTTGCAGAGATCTTCAGTTATATTGAAGACCCCGACGAATATCTGCAGGAACTGAATCTGGATCAGGCGGCAAAAGTCCTGTCCTTCATGGACTCTGACGATGCAGTAGATGTTCTGGACGAATTGGATGACAGCACCCAGGAAAAACTGGTTGGCATGCTGGATGAAGAGTCTAGTCATGACATCAAGATGATCCAGTCTTATGAGGATGATGAAGTCGGAAGTCTTATGACCACGAACTTCGTTGTCATTCATGATACCCTTACGATTCGACAGGCTATGCGGGAACTGATTCGGCAGGCCGGTGAGAATGACAATATTTCAACCGTATATGTAATTGATAAAGATAATCGGTTCTATGGAGCAATCGATCTGAAAGATCTGATCATTGCCAGAGAAGGAACGTTACTGGATGATATCGTCAGTACTTCCTATCCGTATGTGACGGATCATGAAAAAATCGATGACTGCATCGAGCAGATTAAGGATTACGCTGAGGATTCCATTCCGGTACTGACCGGGGAAAAAGAGCTGATCGGAGTTATTACTTCCCAGGATCTGGTGGAAGTAGTAGATGATGCCATGGGCGAGGATTATGCAAAGCTGGCAGGTTTGACGGCAGAGGAGGATTTGGAAGAAACCACCAAAGAAAGTATGAAAAAGAGACTTCCCTGGCTGATGATTCTTCTGATACTTGGCCTTGGCGTATCTTCCGTGGTTGGCATCTTTGAGACGGTAGTAGCCGTGATTCCGGTGGTCATGTGTTTCCAGTCCCTGATTCTTGATATGGCGGGAAATGTGGGAACCCAGTCCCTGGCTGTTACCATTCGTGTTCTGGTAGATGAAAATCTGACCGGAAAACAGAAAGTCCATCTGGTCATCAAAGAGATGAGAGTGGGTCTGTTAAATGGGCTGTTTCTTGGAACACTTGCGTTTATTTTTATCGGACTGTATGTATGGATTTTCAAGCAGAATCCGGCACCACATGCATTTGTCATCTCCGGTTGTGTAGGACTGGCACTGATGATTGCCATGGTCATTTCCAGTCTGGTGGGAACCTTGATTCCGATGTTCTTCCATAAGATTAATGTAGACCCGGCCGTTGCATCCGGTCCGTTGATTACAACTGTTAACGACCTGGTGGCAGTAGTGACTTACTATGGTCTGGTATGGATTTTATTGATTCATGTGCTTCACCTAGTCGGATAAAGGAGAGAAAGCATGATCGTTAGAAAACACATTATTTTTCGTGGAAGAGTCCAAGGGGTTGGATTTCGGTATCATTCCACATATAAGGCGGAAAATCTCGGCCTCACAGGCTGGGTGAGAAACTGCTATGATGGAAGTGTGGAGATGGAAGTGCAGGGAGATCCGAATAAGATCAATGATCTGATTCTTTATCTGCAGGCACAGCGTTTTATACAGATTCAGGAAATGGATGAGAAAAAAATCCCCCTTCAGGAGGAGGAAACTGCATTTCGGGAACGTTGGTAAAAAGGAAAATGGGAGAACATCATGAGTGTAAATTATCATGCGGCCCAGAGCCGGGGCGTGCTTTTTGAAAATCATGAAAAAGTAAGTGAACAGTGGAGGCAGGAGTTCAGTCAGTATGACCCTGCCCGGATTAAGAATACTCTTCATCTGGAAACAGATGAGGAGTATCTGTATTTACAATACTTTTCCAGCCTCTATCGGCTTTGCCTGAAAAATGGAGTTCTGGAAAAGAAATCAGATGAAACATGGAGTGATCAGCTGTATTTTAACGAAGCGATGGCAATCTATCACTTTCTGTATTATACAAAAGATATGCCGGTGATTTCCGGAAGCTGGGTGCCAAGCCAGACGGTAGATGGGGTGGTATCCCGAAGGCCTACGGCCGATCCGCTTCTGGATCCTTTTGCCCGGAAATATTCCGGAAAACTGGAAGAACTCCGAACGGCCTGCGAACAGGCAGACGGCACGAAGCTGGACATTGGAGATGTGGGCTATGAATTCGAAGCATTTCCGCAGGTGCACCTTCGCCTGATTTTCTGGGAAGCAGAGGAAGATTTCCCAGCTCAGGCACAGATTCTGGTGGACCGCTGCGTAACGGATTTTATTCATTATGAGACGATCGGTTGTCTTATTGCGGATTTGCTGGATCGTTTAGATTAAGAAAATCTTTAGAAAACTTCATACACTTCCGATACATTTTTGCGGTAGAATAAGCCCATAAGATGTGACGAACGGAGGAGAACTGCTGTGAGCAAGCGACGAATGAGCCGGAGACGGCGTAAGAAAATGATCAGGATATTTATGATCCGATGTGGAATGCTCACGGTGGTTCTCCTCTTCTTATTTGGACTGATCTGGGGAGGTACTTTTCTGTGGAATCGGCTGACGACAGACGGAGAAGAGCAGACGTTTGCCGGGGCCAGCGTCATTGAGCAGCCGGAGACTTTTCCGAAAGGAAAGCCGCGGATTATGATTGATGCAGGACATGGAGGAAAAGATCAGGGTACCAGTTCCGGAAATGTACTTGAAAAGGATCTGAATCTGCAAGTGGCAGAAAAATTAGCGAAGGAGCTGAAAAAGAGAGGTGCTTCGGTTCTCCTCACACGGACAGATGATACGAAGATTCCTCTGGAAGAGCGGGCCGCCATGGCAAATGAAAAAGAGGCAGATCTTTTCGTGAGCATTCACTGCAACTACTGCGAGGATGACAGCAGTGTACAGGGTCTGGAGTGTTATTACAGGGAAGGAAGTGACGAGGCACAGAAGCTGGCAGAAAACGTTGTGACAGCAGTGGAGGAATCTTCTATGATTTCCTGTCGGGGAACCAGAACGGCTGATTTCAGTGTTCTTCGGAATACCTCCATGACAGCGGTGCTGGTGGAGATCGGTTATCTTTCCAATTCCAGTGAACGTCAGAATCTGGGCAGTAAAGACTATCAGCAGGAGTTAATTGACCGTCTGGCGGACGGCATTTTAATGGAAAACGGAGAAACTTCTTAAGTTTTTTGGCGTTCTTTCTGCAAATGTAGTATAATAGCGTTACGAGTGCAGGGAGGACAGCAAGATGAGAAAAAAAGTATGGATGGCACTGGCTGAATGTGTAATATTAGGACTGAGCGGATGTGGCAGTACAGCATCAGATACAGCACAAGAAGTACAGGACAGTGCTGCAGAAGATACAGAAGAAGAGGCATCAGAGAAAACATCCTGGTATGGAACCAGGGTGGTAACGGAGACGAAGGCAGCAGAAGTCAGTGCGCTGTCGGAAGAGGAGATTTCAGGGAAGGTCGGCAATACCGTAACCTATGAAGCTAATACGGTACAGATCAATGAGGAACAGCTGGAAATCGAAGGTTATGAGACTATGCAGGATGTCTATACACCAGACTCTATAAAAGAAGACTATAAAGCAGATCTCTCTGACTGGGAAGATGGAGTGGAGAATATTTCCTTCGGAGAAGTGATAAGCAGTGAAGATCAGGATTTTTTTGGTGATACCTTTTTTGTGACTGACACCGGAGAACTGTGGATCTATCAGGAAGGTGTCTTTTTCCGCACCGAAAAGGCAGAATAGAGAGAAAGGAAACCGTAGATTTGAAGAATTATACAGGAACTTATACACCGAGTTTTCCTATATCCGCACGCCCTATGGGGGAAATTGCCGGATATCCGGTAAGACCCGGTTATTTTGAAGATTTTGGAGCAACACTCCTCCCGGTGGGGGTGAATTTTACCGTGCATACCCATCATGGGACATCCTGTGAACTGCTGCTGTTCCATAAAGGAGAAGAAGAACCTTACGCAGTGCTTCCGTTTCCGGCATCCTATAAGATTGGAGATGTCTATTCCATGATTGTCTTCGGCCTGAATATTGAGGAATTCGAATATGCCTACCGGGTGGACGGGCCCAGCAATCCGCGGGAAGGTCTTTTGTTTGACCGGAAAAAGATTTTGCTGGATCCTTATGCAAGAGCAGTCGTCGGAAAGCATGCCTGGGGAGAGAAGCTGGAAGGTAACTACCGTGCCAGAGTGGTAAAGGATACCTTTGACTGGGGTGAGATGCCGCAGTCTACCAGAAATATGAGCGATTTGGTGATCTATGAGCTTCATGTTCGCGGCTTTACAGAAGATCCTTCCTCTGGTGTGAAGCATCGTGGAACCTTCTCCGGGCTGCAGGAAAAAATTCCGTATCTGAAAGAACTGGGTATCAATGCAGTAGAACTGATGCCGATCTTTGCCTTTGACGAGGAAATCAATGCCAGGGAAGTAAACGGAACAAAGCTTCTGGAGTATTGGGGTTATAATACGGTAGGTTTTTTTGCGCCCAATGCGGCCTATGCATCATCCGAGGAATATAATAAGGAAGGACTGGAACTGAAAAAACTGATCCGTGCACTTCATGATAATGGCATTGAAGTGATTCTGGATGTGGTATTTAACCATACGGCGGAAGGAAATGAGCAGGGACCATCCTTCTGTTTCAAAGGGTTTGACAATAATATTTACTATATGCTGACACCTGATGGCAATTATTATAATTTCAGCGGCTGCGGAAACACGCTGAACTGTAATCATCCCATCGTCCAGCAGATGATTCTGGAATGTCTCCGGTATTGGACGGTTACTTACCGCGTGGATGGATTCCGGTTTGATCTGGCAAGTATTCTGGGAAGAAATGAAGATGGTTCCCCCCTTGACAACCCGCCGCTGCTCAGAAATCTGGCATCGGATCCGATCCTGAGCAGGGTCAAACTGATCGCCGAGGCATGGGATGCAGGCGGCATGTATCAGGTGGGAAGTTTCCCGGCCAGCCGCAGATGGGCAGAATGGAATGGCCGTTACCGGGATGTGCTGCGGGCTTACCTCAAAGGAGAACGGTGGGAATCCTGGAGTGCGGCATGGAGTATCAGCGGTTCCGGTGACATATACGGGGGGTATGGGGATGACTATACCGGTAATTATGCAGGGTATAATTCCTGCGTCAATTTCTTTACCTGCCATGACGGTTTTACATTGTATGATCTGTATGCTTATAATAACAAGCATAATGAGGCCAACGGCTGGAACAATCTGGATGGACACAGTGACAACCGCAGCTGGAACTGCGGAGCAGAAGGGGAGACCAGCGATCCGGAAGTGCTGAAACTTCGGTTTCGTATGATTCGAAATGCCTGTGCAGTGCTCATGTGCAGCCGTGGAACCCCCATGTTTCTGGCAGGAGATGAATTTGGAAATACTCAGTATGGAAATAATAACGGCTACTGTCAGGATAACGAAATTTCCTGGCTGAACTGGAACGATCTTGAGAAAAATCGGGGACTGTTTGAATTTTTCAAATATATGATTGCATTCCGTCAGGAACACCGGGTAATCCGGGAAAAATTGCCGGATGCAGTCTGCGGCATGGATCCTATCCACACCCATGATACAGATGCGGAGCGGACAGATATTGCAAGAGACGCCATGACTTTCTGCGTCAGCTTTGCAGGCTATGATCTGGACAAGGGAAAAGATGATTTGGTCTATATCGCAGTCAATACCTACTGGGAGGATGTACGGATTACTTTACCGAAGGTATATGGAAGAGTTGCCTGGCATATGAATGTGAATACCTGGGGAAATGGAGAAGGAAAATATACCTGGTCAGATGAAGAGGCACCATTTATCCAGCATGATTTTATCATGAAGCCAAGATCAGTGGTGGTATTTACAGGACGCGTATAAAAGGGCAGACAGAAACAAGAACTGGCGGAAATTGACCGGATTTCGAAGCTCCACTGGTATTGGAAGTGAATAAAATTAATTTTATACATGAAAAATATTGCAAAATCCGAAAAATAGTACTAAAATCTAACCGTTGGTGTTGTACTATAAAAACTGAGGAGATTGATTAACATGAGCTACGTTGATGAAGTACTCGCAAGAGTCAAAGAGAAAAACGCATCTGAACCGGAATTCCTGCAGGCTGTAGAGGAAGTACTGGAGACCTTGAGACCGGTAATCGAAGCCAATGAAGAGAAGTATAAGAAAGAAGCTCTTCTTGAGCGTCTGGTTGAGCCGGATCGTCAGATCAAATTCCGTGTACCGTGGATCGATGACAAGGGACAGGTTCAGGTAAATACCGGATATCGTGTACAGTTTAATAATGCCATTGGACCGTACAAGGGAGGTCTTCGTCTTCATCCGTCTGTAAACATCGGAATCATCAAATTCCTGGGATTTGAGCAGACCCTCAAAAACTCTCTGACCGGACTTCCGATCGGTGGTGGTAAAGGTGGATCCGACTTTGACCCGAAGGGAAAATCTGACAGAGAGGTTATGGCATTCTGCCAGAGCTTCATCACAGAGTTATATAAATACATCGGAGCTGATGTGGATGTACCGGCTGGAGATATCGGAACCGGCGCAAGAGAGATCGGCTACATGTACGGACAGTATAAGAGAATTACCGGACGTTACGAAGGCGTTCTGACAGGAAAAGGACTGACCTTTGGAGGATCTCTGGCTCGTACAGAGGCAACCGGTTACGGACTTCTCTATATCACCCGTGAGCTGATGAAATGCCATGGTATGGATATAAAAGATAAAGTCTGCTGTGTATCCGGTTCCGGAAACGTAGCAATCTATGCGACTGAGAAAGCTCAGCAGATGGGTGCAAAAGTTGTTACCGTATCTGATTCTACCGGTTGGGTATATGATCCGGAGGGAATTGATCTTGCACTTCTGAAAGAAGTAAAAGAGGTTAAACGTGCACGTCTGACCGAGTATGCAGCTGCAAGACCGAGCGCTCAGTATCATGAGGGACGCGGAGTATGGCAGATCAAATGTGATATCGCTCTTCCGTGTGCAACTCAGAACGAGCTGCTTCTGGAAGATGCAAAACAGCTCGTTGCAAACGGCTGTACTGCAGTATGCGAGGGCGCTAACATGCCGACTACTCTGGAAGCAACTAAATATCTGCAGGACAATGGAGTACTGTTCATCTGCGGTAAAGCTTCCAATGCAGGTGGAGTTGCTACTTCTGCACTTGAGATGTCTCAGAACAGCGAGCGTATGAGCTGGACCTTCGAAGAGGTAGATGCAAAACTTGAGCAGATCATGATCAACATCTATCATAACATTGATGATGCAGCAAAACGTTACGGTATGGAAGGCAACTATGTAGCAGGCGCTAACATTGCAGGTTTCGAGAAAGTTGCAAATGCGATGATCGCACAGGGAATCTTTTAATGGATTTATAAAAAAGCTAACAAAATACCGCAGACCGGAAAAATCCGATCTGCGGTATTTTTATATATTAAGATTGTATTTTTTCAGTTTGCGCCAGAGTGTGCTTCGGTCAATGCCGAGAAGTCTGGCAGCTTTGGTCTGGTTGCCATTACATTCCTTCAACGCATCCTGAATGGCCTGCGCTTCGCTGCTGGCACGGGAGGGCGTGACCGGAGCTGCGGGAGCGTCAAAGAAGGCATTATGGTCATCGGAATCAATATCTTCCGGATAAAGTGCCATGGTAAGCTCATCAGCAGTAATTGCATCCGGGAAATTATGAAGTACACTGACACGTTCTGCAACATTTCTGAGCTCCCGGACATTTCCTGGAAACGGAGTAAAAAGAAGCAGTTCCTGTGCTTCCGGAGTAAGCGGTGGAAGTTCTTCTACATTGTCCGGCAGATAATGTCGGAGCAGGCTGGAGAAGATCAGCAGGACATCTTTTTCACGGCGGCGGAGCGGCGGAAGAAAGACTCGCAGCACATCCAGCCGGTATAGAAGATCCTGACGGAAACGGCCTTCCACGATCAACTTCTTCAGATTCTGATTGGTTGCACAGATAATACGGACGTCGATGGAGATCACTTTGTCGTCACCGATTCGCCGCACCTCACGTTCCTGCAAAACACGGAGAAGTTTGCTCTGTACATTGATGGATACTTCGGAAATCTCGTCAAGGAAAAGCGTGCCGCCGTGGGCCAGCTCGAAAAGTCCGATTTTACCTCCTTTATTTGTACCGGTAAACGCACCCTGGACATAAACGAAAAGTTCACTTTCCAGAAGATTTTCCGGAAGTGCGGCACAGTTGATTGCCACAAAGGGTCCGTCCTTTCGCTTACTGCAGTTATGGATACTCTGAGCGAAAAGTTCTTTTCCGGTACCGCTTTCTCCGAGCAGCATTATATTGGAAGAGGTCTCTGCAAAACGGCGGGCTTTTTCAATCGTGGTGTTCATGATATCACTGTTATGGATAATATCACGGAAAGTATATTTTGCCCGAAGTCCTTTATCACTTAAGTTTTTACGGATCGTGGCTTCCTGCTTCTGAATCTGCGTGATGTCCTGGAAAGAGATGAGAACGCCATCTACTTTTTCACGGATCAGAATCGGAATATACTCTATGGAGATAGTCTGGTCATAGAGCTGCTGAATTTCGTTGGACACTGCTTTTCCGGTGGAGAGAACTTCGCGATAGGTGGCATCCATAAAAGGAAGCATCTGCTGAAGTGACCGGGTTTTCAATGTTTTCTTCCGAGTCAAGGAAACCGCCTGCTGGTTTTCGATAATAATACGTTCCTGATTATCCACATACAGAATCGCATTGGTCGAAGACCGGATGACGGTTTTATATATTTCGTTTCGAAACTGCTGCATGGAAGACGCTTCGATAATACGGATTGCGTCATCTAGTACCTGGGTAATGGCTTCTTCACCGGCGCGGACAAAAAATCCGGGGATATCCTTATCCTGAGCAGCAAGGAATGCGGAGTATCCGCCGACAATGGCATCACATCCATGGTCAATCGCATCCTGTACGCACTGCTCCACACCCATATAGGTGCTGGTTGTGGAAATGTAAATCGGAATATTTAAAACATCCGTAAGACTGTTCAGACTTTCAAATTCATTGCCTCGTCCAACGCATCCGATTTTACGCGGCGTCGGAGTGAGGGTATCTCTGCAGTCAATAATGGCATGCAGGATATCAAGTGTCGTGATCGGAAGTGGAAGGATGGGAACATTCTGCTTCTGTGAAAGTGTGACTGCGGTGTAGCCGCGGGCAATGATCAGATCGTAGCCGCTGGAGATGACCTGATCGACTTTATCCACAGTCATCAGCTGAATGGTGGCATCAATGGCATCTTTATATTTTGGAATATCAAGAATCTTACAGGTTTTATCCACAAGTTCCGGGTATGGTACGATAATTAATACATGAATCATATAAGCACCTCACTGATGTTGCAGTTGCAATGTTGCAATTATAGTTATCATACAACAATAAAATAGCGGATGCAATGGGAAAAAGATGGAAAATAGGTGGGGGTTGAGTTATAATAATGACAGGTCAGACGAAACCTAGTAAAATCAAGGGTTTCCGTGATGCTGATTTAGTCCTACTACTTGTGCTAAATGCTTCAAATAGCGTACAAATGGATAGGATGGCGCCATTTTATACTCAATACTGTCTATGAAAAGTAAATAGCCGGGATCTGCCAGCATAGGGTTTGCTGGTAGGTGTCGTTATACCTAAAACAGGGCTAAATCTATATTTCAGAAATGGAGTGGTGGATTTAGTCCTGTTTTAATTTTACCCGAAAGGAGGCAAGTGCCTAACCCTGTTTTTTATCCAAAAACAATGTAACCAATAACAACAATTTTAACAAAGAAAGGAAATGCAAATATGTGCAAAGTATGGGGAGTCGTGACAAGAAAAGGTGGTGTGGGAAAGACCACAACTTCGACCACCATGGCATATCTGCTGGCCAAGGCAGGCTACAAGGTGGCATTGATTGATTTTGACGGACAGCGGCATTCAACGAAATTAAGCGGAGTCATGTTGCCAGAAAAACTGCCAATTACAATTTATGAGATCTTATCATCATTAGTAATGGGCGAGGAATTGCCAGAAATAGAGACATACATCATTCACACAGAGTCGGGTGTGGATCTGATACCAGCAAATAACAGACTGGATTATTTTGACAAGCTGATGTGCAATACAGATTTTGCGGAATACAAATTAAAGGAATATGTAGATACCATCCGAGACAGATATGATTATATTCTCATTGATGGTATGCCAAAGATGGGTACTGCGATGATCAATATTATGATCAGTTGTGATGGCTTGATTGTTCCGGTACAGTCGGAAACACTTGCAGTGGAGGGAATGGGCGAGTTCATGCGTGCATTTCATCGTATTAAGACACAGGCAAATAAGAATCTTGAAATTGAGGGCATTTTAATCACGATGGATAGCGAACGAACCAAAGTATCAAAGCGTGTAAAGGCACAGCTACAGGAGACTTTTGGAGAAAAGGTGCGTATATTCTCAAACTGTATCCCACGTACAATCCGTGTGCCGGATGCCGCAGACCACTGTATGACCATATGTGAATTTGAGCCAGATAACCCAGCATCGATTGCCTATCAAAATGTAGTAAAGGAGTTGACAAAACATGACAAGAAAACCGAAAATACCGGAAAGAGGTTCATTGCTTAATAACAGCATGGATGGAATGGATGAGCTGTTCAATTTCCAGACAAAGGAAGAATCAGCAGCGGAAAAACAAACGGAAAAAGTGTCTGGAGAAAACACGTTAGTGGAAATGGAGTTTGCCTATATGAGTGCATTTCCAGACCATAAATTCAAGTTATATACAGGACAGCGTTTAGATGATATGGTCAGCAGTATCAAAGAGTATGGTATCTTAATGCCGGTTATTCTTTGGCATCATGAAGGATTGTATATCATACTCAGCGGCCATAATCGTGTCAATGCAGGAAAGATTGCAGGACTTACGAAATGTCTTGTTATCATCAAAGAGAATCTTTCTTATGAGGATGCAGTACTGATTGTAACGGAGACCAACCTTCGTCAGCGTTCCTTTGACGATTTATCGCCATCGGAAAAAGCATATTGTCTGAAACAGCATTACGAAGCAATCAAGTGTCAGGGCAAGAGAAATGACCTATTAAATGAAATTGAAAACCTCTTAAACCCCAGTGAAATCAAGGAAAACGAGACACTGTCTGAAAATCAGAAAAGGTTGCGTTCAGACGAAAAACTGGGTGAGGAATATGGTCTGAACAGAGATAATGTTGCCAAGTATTTGAGGATAGCAACTTTGGTTTCACCGCTTTTGGAAATGCTGGATGAGAAAAAGATATCCATGAAATCAGCATATGATCTTTCTTTTGTAAAAGAGGAATTCATGCAGACCATGATTGCAGATATCTTAGTAAGTGGAGAGGTAGTGCTTGATACAAAAAAATCTGCACTGATTCATGATTATGCAAAGAATAAGACATTGACAGAGGAACGTATTGAACAGATCTTAAAAGGTGAGAAAACGAAAAAACCTAAGAGCACCGCTCCCCAGCCCATTAAAGTAAAGGGAAATGTGATCAGCCGCTTTTTTACCAAGCAGGAATCGAAAAAAGAGATCGAGGAGACGATAGAGAAAGCATTGGAACTATACTTCGCCAGAATGAGTGAAGAGAAGGAGCAGTTGGTTGGGTAAAGCCACATATCTTGCTGACCTCTATCAGAAGTCAGTTGAAATTTTGACACAGAACCGGACAGAGTGGATGGGACTGTTGTCCAGTGTGTCAAAGTACTATAAGTTATCTTTTGATAAGAATGTACTGATTTATGTCCAAAGACCAGATGCAGGACTGCTTGCCACCAAAATGGGATGGGAAAAGCAGACAGGGAGATATTTAAAGGCAGGATGTAAAGGCATTGGTGTTGTAGATATGGATAATCCAAAGGCAACACTGACCTACTATTTTGACCTTGCAGATACCCGTGGCAGTTATGATGGGTTCCGTGCCGCAATGAACGCAGTATGGGAACTGGAAAGACAGTATCAGCCAGAAATCATGCATCGTTTTCATATACAGTTTCGTACAGACACGACAAGTATTGAGAATTGTCTGTGCCAGCTGGTGCAGATGCAGGGCAAGGCATATATGGCAAAATACAATCCTAAGCTGGAAGTAAAGGATGAGAACAGTGTCTTGTATGGACTGCCTGAAAAAGCGGTACAGGAAGAGTTCGCAAGGCTTGTATCGGACAGTGCAGCCTATATTGTATTCAGAAAATGTGGTATCCAGCCAGATGTTTTTGAGGAAACGGGAGCATTTCAGAATATCAGTCATTTTAATAGCACTGAAATGTTCATGGCACTGGGGTATCATGCAACAGCGATTGCGAAACCTGTGCTGATGGAGATCAACAGACAGATTGAGGAAATCAAAGAAGAGAGGAGCAGGCGATATGAACAGAGAACCATTAGTGAAGATGGAATATATGACAGGAGCAGACGGAATGCAGTATCCGAATCTCCAGATATCGGCAGACGAGAAGTTCGACAAGAAGGAGACAGGCCGGTTCGGAAGCCAGTGGAAGGAGTACATGAAGGAGAAACATCCACAGAGACTGTCAGAACTGATAGCCACGGGGATGATAAACGAGATGATCTGCAAGGTGGACGAGGAAGCGGAACAGAAGAAAGAAGCCCTGATCCAGCAGTTATTGAATCTACAGCCTATGCCAGAGACAGAGGACACATTGGCCAGAGCAGGACACATGGAACTGATAACCAGACAGGCGGAAGAAATCATACTGGAAGAAGTGATCTATCAGGTCCGTTAAGTCAATCGAATAAGGAAACAGAGAGGGAACCCGATACGGCAGATGCTGTAGAGGGTTCCCTTTCTGTTTCCCAAGACGAACAAAATGCCCCCGCATTGGATTATACAGAGCCATCCGAAAGCGTAACAGCTGGTCAGCCACATAAGTACAGTGACAGAGAAATCAGATTATTTTATGAAAGTATGCTGACAGATACAGAACTGTATCCGATAGGACTGTACGATGCAATTAACATCATTTTTGCTGAGAACACATCGCTGAAAGAAAAAGCGGAAGAGGTCAAAGCAGTTTATGAAGAGTATGGGGACAGAAGAAATACAGCAAATAACAGTTGGACGGTGTTAAAGCCGGAAGCGATTCTGTTTCATTTTGGAGAAGGCGGTTTTACCCAGCTTACATGGTATGAGGCAGCCAATGTCATTGATATGCTCAGAGAGGCAGAGGAATATGTGCCTTATGAGGCGGTCACAGAAGAGGTCGATGAGATTGGAGATTTTAATATCCCAGATGAAGTTGCCCAAATGCAGCCTTCAGACAGCCAGCGTACAAGAATGGGACAGCTCAATCTGTTTGAAGCCTATCCTGCCCAATATGATACCGATGAGACAGACGGCACGCAGATCATAACAGACGAGCTGGACAGAGAAGAAATCAAGTCAGGTTATCTTCCATTTCCAGTAGGTACACATATCAGCTATGATGACCGAAATTTTGAAATCCTTGGGTATCTGGATGACAACCACACTGTTGAATTAGGGGATATCGAGCAGAGACAGGGACTGGACAGTTATAAGATACGGGAGCGCATTCCTGTAGATTTCATCAGATCAGCAGAGGTATTGAAAGAAGCTCAGACAGAAGAAAAAGAAAATGACCATGCCACAGAAATATTACAGAATACAAGTCAAAATGAAGCAGAGAATTATCACTTTCTTCCGGAACATCATTTATATGATGGCGGGCCCAAAGCGAAGTTTCGGAACAATGTAGAAGCCATCCGATTACTGAAAAGCCTTCAGGAAGAAAAGAGAATGGCAACCAGAGAGGAACAGCTTGTGCTTGCAAAATTTGTGGGCTGGGGCGGTCTTGCAAATGCACTCACACCAGAGAAGGAAGGCTGGGAAAAGGAGTATGAGGAAATCGAAAGCCTGCTATCCGAAGAAGAAATGCAGTCGGCATCCGCATCCACCCTGACTTCCTATTATACAGACCAGAACGTGATCAATTATATTTATAAAGCCTTGCAGAACTTTGGCTTTCAGTCAGGAAATATTCTTGACCCAGCAATGGGAACTGGAAATTTCTTTTCCGCACTTCCAGAGAGCATGAAACAGTCAAGATTGTATGGTGTGGAACTGGAACCGATTGCCGGGGAGATCGCAAGACAGCTATATCCCAAGGCAGATATTTTGGTAAAAGGGTTTGAAGATACCCAATTCTCCGATAGCTTTTTCGATGTAGTGGTAGGAAACATTCCATTCAGCAGAATCAAGGTCAGTGACAAGCGTTATGACCGTCACAACTTCCGCATCCACGATTATTTCATAGCAAAAAGTCTGGATAAGGTCAGGGCAGGCGGTATCATTGCAGTGATCACGAGCAAGTTTACCTTGGATAAGGAAAATCAGTCTGTGAGGAAATATATAGCACAGAGAGCAGAACTGGTTGGAGCTATCCGCCTGCCGGAGAATGCGTTCCGATCGATTGCTGGAACGGATGCAGTAACAGATATCCTTTTCTTGAAAAAGCGTTCACAGGAGATCATACCGGATGAATGGAACACACCATGGCTGTCCGTAGAAAAGGATGAGAACAACGTACCTTATAACAGTTATTTTATCGACCATCCAGAAATGGTACTGGGAACGATGGTACAGGAATCAGGCATGTATGGAAGCAGTGATTTTGTAAGCTGTAAGCCATTTCCAGATAAGGAATTGGGAGAACTATTAGAAGATGCCATTGGAAATCTTCATGCAGTATATGAAGAACCGGACACAGATCTGGCAGATGATAAAGATACCATTATAAAAGAGTGGCTGCCTGCGACACCAGATGTCAAGAATTACAGTTATGCAAAGGTAAATGATGCAATCTATTATCGTGAAGATTCCAGAATGTACCGCCAGGATATCACAGGGAAAAAAGCGGAACGTATCAAGGGCATTTTGGAAATCAAGACTGCGTTAAGAGAACTGATGGACTTTCAGCTTTATGGAGAACCAGAAAAGGATGAAGCAGAAGAGACGAAAGGATATGATGAACATCTGGCTGAATTGCTGGAAAATCTGAATCAGAAATATGATTCCTACACAAAGAAAAACGGATATCTGAACAGTCAGGGAAATGTCATTGCCTTTGCAAAAGACTGCGATGCTCCACTGCTCCGGTCCATAGAGGATGAAGTGAAAGATGAGACCGGTAAGAAGATAAAGGGCGAATACAAAAAAACTGCGGTATTCTTTAAAGCAACGATCAAGCCAAAAGAGATACCACAGACGGCAGATAATATTGAAGATGCCCTTCGCATCACGATGAATGTCAAAGGACGTTTTGACTTGGATTATATGCAGTATCTGTATCGGAAGAATGGCGGGATCACTACGAAATCGACAATCATCGAGGAACTTGGGGATAAGATATACCAGGACCCGGATAAATGGGAACCGGGAAACTCAGATACGGGATGGGTGCTTGCAGAGGAGTATTTAAGCGGTCATGTAAAGGACAAGCTTGCATCTGCAATCATCGCTGCTGACAATGCTCCAGACTTATTTCAGAGGAATGTGGAAGCGTTAAAGCAGGTACAGCCGGAACCATTAAAACCAGAGGATATCAGTTTTGTACTTGGTTCTACATGGATACCGGTCGAGTATTACCAGGACTTTATGTATGAGAAATTCCAGACCAGTACATCCAATAAGAAAAGATATATCCATATTGAATTTGCAGAATGCACGGGAACCTATTTTATTACGGAAAAAGGATTTGAAAAAGGTTCCATAGCAGCGAACACGACATATGGAACAAAACGCATGAATGCCTATGAGATTTTGGAGAATACCCTGAATCTTCGTTCAGTGGAAGTCAGAGATAAAGACGAATATTATGACCCTGACAGCGGAGAGAAAAAGATAAAATATGTGCTGAACAGGCAGGAAACGCTTCTGGCAAGAGAGAAACAGGCGCAGATAAAGATGGAGTTTGATAGCTGGCTGTTCGCTGATCCAGAACGAGGTACGGCTTTGACGCAGCTCTATAATGACCGTTTCAACAATATCCGTCCCCGTACCTTTAATGGAGATGACCTGATACTTCCAGACATGAATGAGAGCATTACATTAAGAAAACATCAAAGGGATGTGGTCGCAAGAGGAATCTATGATGACGGTAATTTATTAGTAGCACATGAGGTAGGCGCAGGTAAGACCATGACGGCCTGTGCCATTGCGTATGAAAGAAAAAGGCTTGGTATCTGTAATAAACCGATGATTGCTGTGCCAAATCATACATTGGGACAATGGGCAACCGAGTACATGCGTCTGTATCCCAGTGCAAATATTCTGGTGGCAGGAAAGAAAGACTTTGAAAAGAAGAACAGAAGGCGTTTTGTCAGCAGGATAGCAACAGGAGATTATGACTGTATCATCATGCCGCATAGTTCCTTTGAATTAGTGGGATTGTCAAGAGAACGTCAGCTATCAGCCATGCAGCGCGAGATAGATGAGGTCACGGTACAGATCGGCGCGACTAAGGCGATGGAAGGGAAGAAATGGTCACTAAAGCAGATGGAGATATTCCGTCACAATCTTCAGACCAGATTTGATAATCTGTATAACGCTGAAAAGAAAGACGATACCATCATTTTCGAGGAATTGGGCGTGGATAATCTTTTCGTAGATGAATCCCATACCTACAAGAACAATTTCAGCTACACAAAGATGCAGCGTGTGGCAGGTGTTGGTGGAAAGAACAGCCAGCGAGCCATGGATATGCATATGAAGTGTCAGTATATCAATGAGATCACCAAGGAACATGGAGTGACCTATCTGACAGGAACCCCGGTAACAAACTCCATGGCAGAATTATATGTCATTCAGAAAACGCTGCAGCCTACAGAAATGGAACGCAGAGGACTTCTGATGTTCGATGCATGGGCGAGTACCTTTGGCAGAGTGGAATCAGCACTTGAAATCAGACCCGAAGGATCTGGTTATCAGATGAAGACACGTTTTGCAAAGTTCCATAATATTCCAGAACTGTTAGGAATGCTTTTTATGGTCGCAGATATCAAGACATCCGATATGCTGAACCTTCCTATCCCAAGATTGAAAACAGGAAAGTTTCAGGTAGTAAAGACACGTATCACACCAGATCAGCAGGATATGATGGATGAACTGGTAGAGCGTGCAGAGGCAATCCGTAATCATGAGGTGGACAGCACAGAGGACAACTTCTTAAAACTTACCAATGAGGCAAGACTTTTGTCCGTTGATCCCCGCATTTTGGATGAGAGACTGCCCAGTGATCCGGATACCAAACTAAATACCTGTGCAAGAATTGTAGGGGAGATTTATAAGGAATCCACACCACAGGCATCTACACAGCTCATCTTTTGTGATAAGGGAACACCAAAGAAAGACGGTTCCTTTGATTTCTATCATGCATTGAAAGACGAAATGATTGCACAGGGAGTGAAGGAAGAAGAAATATTCTTTATACATGATGCAGATACAGATACCAAAAAGGCAGAACTATTGGAGAAGGTCAGAAATGGTACGATCCGTGTACTGATGGGAAGTACTGAGAAGATGGGGACTGGATTGAATGTGCAGGATAAGCTGTTGGCACTGCATAATCTGGATGCACCATGGAGGCCTGCTGACCTCACCCAGCGAAACGGACGTATTCTAAGACAGGGCAATGAGAACGAAGAAGTCTCTATTTTCAATTACATTACAGAAAAGACCTTTGATGCGTACTTATGGCA
This sequence comes from Hominiventricola filiformis, assembly GCF_020686965.1. Taxonomy (NCBI): domain Bacteria; kingdom Bacillati; phylum Bacillota; class Clostridia; order Lachnospirales; family Lachnospiraceae; genus Hominiventricola; species Hominiventricola filiformis. The sequence continues at coordinate 63,499 of NZ_JAJEPS010000008.1, forward strand.
GATCTTAGAGCAGAAACAGAAATATATCAGCCAGATCATGACGGGAAGGTCCGCAGCCAGAAGCTGTGAGGATGTGGATGAGGTAGTCCTTCAGTATGCAGAGTTCAAAGCACTTGCGGTATCTGACCCAAAGATCAAGCGGAAGATGGAAATAGATAATGAAATCTATCGTTTGCAGACAGTAAAATCCGCATGGAAAACAGAACATACCAGCTTACAGGAAAAGATTGTAAGCCATTATCCGAATGCAATCAAACGCTATATGAACCGAATTGAGAAAGCAAAAATGGATGTGGAACTATTCAAAAGAGAGAAGCCTGCAAGTTTTTCCATGATATTAAATCATCGCACATTTGAGGAAAGAGTGGCAGCCGGGGAGTATTTGAAGATGATGCTGCCTAAGCTGGGAGGGAATGCCGGAGACATTTTGCAGCTTGGCAGTTATGCTGGATTTCAACTATTTGCAGAGCGTGACACGGCATTTAAAAAGGTATGGCTCTGCATACAGGGAGAAGGAAAATACAGTGTAGAAGCTGGAGATTCTGCTATTGGAAATATTACAAGGCTTGAGAACCTTGCAGACCGAATTGAGTCGGAGATGAAGATAGATGAAAATGATCTGGAAGAGACCAGACAGCAGTTCGAAGCTGCCAAAATACAGGTGGAGAGACCATTTTCCGAAGAGGAACGATTAGCAGAGCTATTGCAGGAACAGGTACAGCTGAATCTGGAATTGGAATTTGCAGAGGATGGAGGAGAATCAACAGAGAATGAAAGTGTACGGAAAGAAGGCAAGCTATACCGAGGGCTGCATAAACAGTTCCCGGAGATATTCAATAATACCTATACCTACATGAAGTTCAAGTCGTATGGTTTTGATGATCTTGTCTTAGAGAAGATTCCGGGTGGATACAGCATGGCACATTATTACAGTCAAAATGGCGATGCAATGAGAGACCCAGAGATCACATTTGACATGGATGATGAAAACAGACTGGTAAAGCCACTTTCCTTTCAACAGGATAATATGGGAATCTATTACAGGACGTGTGACCAACCAAAGGAACGTGTGGACGATTTAGTAGATTTCTGGAGTCAGTGGCTAAAGAATATCAGTGAGCAGGGATTTGAACTGTATGAGGCTCATGGAGCAGACACACAGTATCGTAATGCATCGGATATAGAGGAAGGAGAAGAAAGAGAATGAACCAGAAATATGTAATGGCATTGGTAGATGATGATGCGTTTTGCATCAGGGCTGATGGAATGAATGTGGCGTCATTTATTAAAGAATATGGAGAACTTGAAGATATTGCAATTATGACGATGCACAGATATCCATTGCTGAATACTCGTGGAGGATTTGTAGATCGTTGTTTTGACCAGGAGTATCTTGCAAAACAGCTTTTGCCCTGTCTGATTCCCATACAACAGGAGCAGATACCACCAGCAGAAATTGATTATCTGAAGTCATGGGATTTATTACCAGAAAATGCAGCACCAGTACCAGACTGGGACTGTGATAAGGGACATGGAATCTGGAACCTTGATATCCCAAAACCAGACCATGAGTGGAGTGCGGCAGAGGAATGGCCCGAGGAAGAAAATATGGAGGATGAAGGGATAGAACCATAAGAGTGGCAGAAGGAGGTAAAAGCAATGAGGAGTCAGGTGACACGGAAAATGCCCTTTACCGAAGAACAGATGCAGAAGATTTATAACACGAACATTATTGATTTTGCAAGAGAACATGGATTTGAAGTGGAAAAGGGCGATAAGGCCACGCTTCATGTGAAGAACAGCGGAGGATTATATCTGTTCAAGCATGGGCGTGGCTTTTACTGTTTTACAGAAGAAAAAGGTGGGAACATCGTAGAATTTGCCATGAAATATCTGAATATGGAGAAGCTGGAGGCTATGGAACTGATATTGGGCAGTAAGGCTTATGAGCAGACGACCCATGTGGTAGCGCCACAGGAAAAACCTGAAAGGGGAGAATTGCAGTTACCGCCCAGAGATCAGAATGACAGAAGAGTGTTTGCCTATCTGACTAAGACCAGAAAGATAGACCCAGAGATTGTGCAGGATATGATGAAACAAGGCAGAGTATATCAGTCAAGACAGGAAATAAATGGAAAAATTCGTGTCAACTGTGCATTTATAGGATATGATGAAAAGGAAGTACCAAGATATTGTGCACTTCGGGGGCCAAGTGCTGACAGCAGTTTTCGACAGGACATGGAAAATTCGGATAAGACATATGGGTTTACCATGACAGGACGAAGCCAGCGTGTATATGAATTTGAAGCACCCATAGATGCAATGAGCCATGCTACCTTGTGTAAGATGCAGGGAATAGACTGGAGAAAAGATTATCGTGTGTCAGAGGGATGTCTGTCCAGCAGAGCTTTAAGGCACTTTCTGGAACATCATCCAGAAATCAAAGAAATTGTGCTGTGCTATGACAATGATGTGGATGGCAAGCTGGCAGATGGTACACCGCATAATCATGGTCAGGTCAGGGCAGAAGAAGAAAAAAGGAATTTTGAAGCACAGGGGTATCGGGTATATATCCAGACACCCACACAGAAAGATTTTAATAAAATGCTGACTTCACTCTATGATAGACCAGCAGTTTACGTTGAGGAAGAAGCGGACGAAATGGAACGGTGAACAGGAAAGGGGCAGAAATAGCAGTGTGGAAATCTGAGAAAGAGGTTGAAGCAATCAAACATAAATATCCAAAAGGAACAAAGCTGGAACTTGACTTTATGGATGAGGAAGGAATGTTACCAGGACTGAGAGGTACAGTGGATTATGTAGATGATCAGGGGCAGCTGCACATGAACTGGGAAAATGGACGATCCCTTGCACTTGTGCCCGGCGAAGATGTTTTTCATGTATTATCAGAGAAACAGGACAATAAAAGTGAAAAGAAAGATCCAACAGATAGTTATATTGAATATCTGAACAGCAATATCTTGAATCGTATTGATTATGGACGATTGCAGGAATCTTATGATACAGAGGATAAGGCATATGCAAAAAGAATTTTGAATGCACTTCATCGGGCAATGGTACATGCCTATGGAACAGAAAATTTGAACAGTGATGTGGTGGAATATGCACTGATACCGGGTGTGATACAATCACGTAATACAGGAAATGTATGCCTTGCTTTATTGGAACTGGATCTTCAATCATCAGGAGAGCATTTTCATACTGGTTATCTGACTAAAATGGGTGTGTTGTCCTATGGAAATCCAGAACTTTCAAAGGAAGCACGTAACTTTATAAAGGAGATGTATGGACCATACGATTATGGATACACTGCTACGATACCAAATGATATCCATGTTTCACCAGAGACATTTCCACCAGCAGTCAAGGAAATCGTAAGTACCTTCCGAAATTATGAAGTGGAACTTTTAAATGAAGAGGAAATGTCGGAAGTGGAAGATTTAGAGCGATAGAAGACTTATAAAATGCGAGAATGCCTGATTGAAAGCAGAGTTTATCTCTGTTATAATTAGGCATTATAAGCGAGGAGATGATAAGATGGCAGAAGGCATGAAAAAATACATTCTGATGCATAAAAACATTTAGGTAGCAGATATGGAACTTGATGAAGCAACCTGTGCAGTTTCTGCTGTCAGTCATGTATATTCAGAAAGTCATGTTCCAGTAGGAATACCAGTGAAGAAAGGTGTGATTAACCGGGCAGCATTAAATGAATGGTGGAAAGGAAGAGCCATTCCTGCCAGTCGTGCCGGTATCCGAAATGCGCTGGAGCAACTTAATCTTTCCACAACACAGAAGCTGTTAGAAAAGTGTCTTGGACTCAGCCTTTCGGATCAGTACTGGATATGTCCTGCCGGTTCTGGAATAGAGTGGTCATAGGTCAACTTTTTGGAACACGCATTTTCCGATGATGTTGGTAATATCTTATTTGGTAAAGGTTCATCTAATGATAATATGAGTTTGATGTCCCCAGATAATACATCGGATGGATGGCTGAAGAAAAAGTGGAAAATCATGGATGGGAAACGCTGTTTAATCAAAGGTGGAAGTGGTGCGACACAGCAGGAACCACATAATGAGGTGCTGGCAAGCAGCATTATGAAACGCTTGGATATCCCTCATGTGGAATATTCATTACTGATAGAGGACGATTATCCATACAGTGTGTGCGAGGATTTTATCACACCTGACACAGATCTTATTTCTGCATGGCATTTGATGCAGACAGTGAAAAAGCCAAATCATGTATCTGTTTATCAGCACTATCTTGACTGTTGTAAGGCATTTGGAATTCCGGGAATCAAAGAATCACTTGACCGTATGATGATTCTGGATTATCTGATTGTGAACGAGGACAGGCATCAAAATAATTTTGGAGTAGTCCGCAATGCAGAAACACTGGAATATATTGGGGCTGCACCTATTTTTGACAGTGGCACATCACTCTGGTTTGACAAACCCACCATGATGATTGGAGCAAGGGCAAAGGTAGGATGTAAGCCATTTAAGACGGACCACGAAGAGCAGATTAAGCTGGTAAGTTCTTTTGACTGGCTTGATTTAAATGCACTCTATGGGATTGATGAAGAACTACGGGAACTGGTCAGAGGTTCTATGTTCATAGATGAGAAGCGGTGTGACGCACTTTGCAGGGCATTAAAAAGCAGGGTAGACATGCTGACAGATGTTGTAAATGAACAAAGAACAAGCTATGCAGTAGATGATTGTCAGGGCGATGTGAAAGAGGATATTGCTTATAGTGGTTTGGATGACGATATGGAGCGATAAATATTTGAAGTAAGATTGTCAACCCATCTATATTATTGGAAAGCGGGGGATGATTATGGCAAATGCAGTGATTAGCCCGAAATTTACCATTGAGGATATCCATAAAATTCGTGAAGAAAATTATGAGAAGACCAAAAACATGACCATGGCAGAAAAAATAGCTTATTACAATGGTCTGGGTAAAGAAGCGGCAAAAGAAATTGAAAAAAGAAAAACATTGATGCATGTTTAGACGAAATGCAGACAAGCGCACCTGTGGAGGGGAGACTTCTACAGGTGCTTTCTTTTGCCCATAATTACTGCAAACATGAAAATCAGTGCATATTAGGAAGGGAGAAGAATGCGGCCAGTATATGTGTGTCAGTTACCTGACAAGATGCAGGAAGAGCTAAGAGGCATTTTAGAACGAATCCTGTTATATCATTGTGGAAGTGTGGAAAAAGCGGAGGAATATTTTGGTACGAGTTTGGAAGAGGCAGTACAGAATGGGATGGATTCCAAAATCGTAGATGTGGATTGTGTGATTGATTCCCTTTGGAGTGGTGGAGAACTTGCATCTGATGCACCGGTGGAAGTACAGAATGATGCTTTGCGGTTACTGATGCTGATCAAAGAATCCAGAACATTGGATGTCGATGATACATTCCTCTATGCAGCAAAACAAAAATCAGATGAAGGACAAATGTATGAAACGGTCCATGCCGTACATTGCTATGGAGAGAACGACTTTTCTTTCTGGCAGGTCACGATTCCCTTGTATATGGTAAGGAACATCCTAAATAGTGCGGAAAACGATACTGGAACCATGGCGGATATCCTTGACAGACTGCCTAGAGGACCCGATCCGGAAGGAACAACCTTTCATTTTCTGTTCCCAAGGGGAGATGGATTTGCAAGATGTTCCATGGAAATGGGAGAACAGTTCTTTGATGAATATAACCACAGAGGCACTTCCGTAAGAGGCCCCCGTGAAGATATTGAAAAGGATCTTAGATGGATATTCAATCCAGGAGAGCAAAGCAATACTGAAACAGAGGAATCAGAACAGGAAAGGTAAGGGCGAAAATGGAAAAGATAAAAAGTATTGAGGTTGATAAATGGAGTGAACCGGATGAAAACCACAGAGTAAAGCATCTGGGGATGATTACCAGAGGAGAAGCATTTGAACAGTTAAAAGCACATCTGGAGAGTAAGGGATTGCTGCCGGATGAGTATTTTCTGCCAGGCATGGATGGAAAGTTAGAAGATGAACTGCCAGACTATGATATTGCCGAATGTGTGCCTAACTTTGGAGGCAGCGAGGGAATTTATCTTGATATCACACTGATATATGTTGAAAAAGGTAAAGTCCACAGAGATCGGTTCGCCACAGGTAAGACTTTAGAAGAAAGTGCAGATGCGTTCTTCAGAATGTCACAGATTGGTGCAGAGTGTTTACTTATGCTAAATGGCAGAGGATGCAGCTATGAAAAGAATAATCGCACTGTTGAACTAAGTGAGAATGAGGCAACGTTTTTGACTGGGTTTTTGCAGGAGAATCTACATCAAATATCTGAGGAACAGGATATTGAGGCAGTTGGCAGCATTATGGGAAAGCTGGAACCACAGGAGAAAAGTGTGTTGACAGAGGAGCATTTGGCAGGGAACAGTCTGGATATGGAGCAGGAGAGATGATTTCTTTTCCGCTTTTTTGAGAAAGGACGCTCTGCGTCCGGGGGATGCCGCAGGCACGCCCCGGACTTGACACCAAGCTCAGCTTGGTGGTTAAGGCAGGAATAGGTGGGTTCCACCCACCGAGAAAACAGCTTACAGGCAAAGCCTGTAACGGGGTTCTTAGGTAAGATAGGGTATTCCAAAGAGAACCCATGAGAAACATAGAGAACCGGAAGGAGGTTTGCAATTTGAAACAGGCAGTGTTTCATGGACAGGAGATGTGGATTGGAATTGCGGATGTTGCATCTGGAACAATCAGGGAGACACATACGTTAGAAGAAGCAAAGAGAGCAGACTTTCATACCTGCTTTTATTTCTCCGAAGAGTCAGAAAAAAAACATGAGAATAAAGATGGAATATTTTTCTGGGTACAGGATGGGAAAGTGGAATTGGAGTATAACGATCTGTCTCCTTATGAAAAAACATTATTGGAGACTCAGATTAAAGCACAGGTCATAATATTGGATCAGGATGAAAGTGTCCTGAGGAAAACCATGTTGTCAGAACGGCAGGAAAACAACAACCGTGATGGGAACAGAATGCAGATACAGATTTTATATAGCTGTAATGAATGGAAAGAACATTCCAGTATGAAAATTGTGTGTGCTACTACGAATCCAGAAGTATTGTATGCCTTGATAGGGGAAAGCATTAAAGCAGGAGATATGGAGTATGGCTGTGAGGATAAAGAAAAAGGATGGGAACTTTTTCAACAGGACTATGGAAAGCAGCAGATCAGACTTGAGCTGTTACAGTATGGATTTGTGGAAAGTATGCCGAATTTGTCTATATCAGATAAGACATCCATCCGGAATTATTCAGAAGTGTATCTTGTTTATACGGCACTGCATAATCAGAGGGCAGAGGAGATTTTAAGACCGCTGCATCTGGATAGGCAGTGCCTTATTTATTCTATGGCAGATGTTCATAGCGATTATGGCAGCAATCAAATCATTCTGTCTGGGTTTGGAAAAGAAGAAGCACTTAGGGCATCGGAATTATTTGAGGCATATGAATCAAATGAAGATTATCTGGAACTGAAAGTAGAAGTCAGTACTTATAAAGTAGGAAAAGGAAACATACGAGAGTGCAGTAAAGAAGAAGCCAGACTGATTGAAGAGAACTTTCAGGATGTAATAAATCTTTATGAGACCAGTCTGCTGTCATCGGCATATTATGAAACCTGTATCGAACGTGATCTGGAAGAATAAGAGGTATCTATGGCAAAGAATACACAAAAACGCTCCATCAATTTCAGTACAGAGACACTGGAATCCTTGGATAAGCTGGCAGCCAAGAAGCATACGACAGCATCGGAACTGGTAAGGGGATATGTTGATAAGGGTCTTTCTATTGAAGGAAATCGGGAGGACATAGACTTCATAGCACAGATAATCCGACAGGAACTGACAGCAGTGTATCATGTGGATGAAATCAAAGCTATTGTGGATCATGATGCTGACCGATTAGCAAAAATGCTAATGAAGGTAGGAAAAATCAACGGTGCAATGTTCTTCTTACTGATCAAGGTATTGATGAACCTTGCCAATGAAGGCAGTGAGGACGACTTTGACCAGATGCTTTCCGAAGCAGTAAAACTGGGAGTCGATTATATGCAGAAAAAGGATTTTCAGATCAACAGCTTTTTAGAGGATACCGGTAATTTAAGAAATACAGCAGATAAATTATAAAACAGAAGAGTAAAGATTGGAGGATTGAAATGTTATCCTATGAAGAATTTAAGGAAAAACTGGTAACGGAAGTGACCGTATATGCACCGGAGAAATATAAGAATGCCATAGTCGATATCATGGGTGTTCCAAAGGCAGAGGGAAATGTAGATGCAATCATTATGCGTATGCCGGATAGGAATAGTGGTGCATCATTAAATTGTAAAGATCTATATGCAGATTATGTGAAAAGCAATTCTTTTGAGAAAACAATGATTAGATGTTTACAGTCTCTGATTCCTTACCTGAAAAGAGATGATGAGATTGATATTCAAAAAATAATGAATTGGGAAGAGGTAAAGGAAATCATTGTCCCTGAATTGGTGTGTACCAGACGTGCAGGAGAGAATTTAGAAGATCTTATCTATCGTAATGTGGAAGGAACAGACCTTGCAATTATTTATCGTGTCAAACAGCAGGTTGCAAATATCGTTGGCAGTATCAAGGTAAGTAAGCAGATGATGGAAACGTGGGGAGTGGACGAGAACCGCATACATGAATTTGCTTTTCACAATATGAATCAGTTGAGTACGCTTCAGATTGTTGAGTTAAACAGTGATTTTGCTATGCCGGAGGAGACATTTTCGGAACTGCCAGAGAAAATGAATAAATACAGCAGTTATGTATTTACCAACAAGGAAGCATTTTATGGGGCTGCCACAATTATGGAAGAAGGTATGCTTCATAGTATCGCAGAGCGATTACAGGAAGGTTTCTATCTTTTACCAATGGATGTAGATAATATTGTGGTCTATCCGGAAGGAATGATGAAAAATTTAGAATCCATACATAGTATGGTCCTGATACATAATATTCAGTGCTTAGAGCCAGAAAATTATCTCTCAGATCAGGTATATTACTACAGCAAAGAAAAAGGGGAACTTTCCATGTCAACAAATCCGGAAAATACACAGGATGTCATTATCAAAATTCTTCAGCAGGCAATGGAATGTTCACCGGGAAAGAAAGAAGATTATGGAGAAGAGCGCTAATGGGGAGAAAATGCTGCCAGCAGATTATGATAAGTTGGACTATGAAGAGATAAAGGACAGGCTTTGTATTACCCTTCACAGCAAAGAACAGAGAATAGAGCAGCTCAAAGGCAATCTGTCTATGGATATTGAAGGAACAGATCTCACGGCAGCTATTCGGATATTCACTGGAAAAAAAGATAATGAGAATGGGTATTTTGGAATTGAACCACGTTACCTGGAAACATGGGGAAAGACACTTGAGGAAGTATACCAACAGGCACTTCAAAATATGCCCCGGCTTTTTCCACTCAGGATCATGGAAATGGATGAGATGATAGGACGGCTGATATTTGGATTAGATGATGTGGAACAGGATAGTGAAAGTCTTGAAATCGAATTTGAACCATACAAAATGTATGTTTTGTCAAATGATACAAAAACAGACGGCGCAGCAGCAATCCTCTATCCGGGATTACTGGAGAAACTGGCATCAAACATGCAGAGCAATATTTTCATCTTACCAAGCAGTGAGCATGAAACACTATTAACGAAAGATACCGGAGAAATCAGTGCCAGGGATTGGCAGAGCGTAGTGATTCAAGCGAATCAGCAATTGTTTTCACAGGATATTTTGTCGGACGAGGTGTATTGCTATGATTATCAGGAACATATGCTAAAGATGGTAACAGATCCAGAGCAGACAAAGGAATTGAGAGCACAGTTGCAGCAAATGTGTTGTTGTGTGGATGCAACAGGAGCAAATACGCAGGAGTATGAGGAAGAAGATTATGGAGAAGAACAGTAACCAACCACTAAATCAGGCAGAGAGATACCAGTATCTTATAGGGCTGACCGAAGGAAAGCAGTTAGACGCAGACTATCGGGCAGCCTTTTATATTTTATCCAGTGTACCGGAAATGTTCGAAGCAGCTGCAAAGTGCGTGGACCATGAAGGAATCACGTTTGATAAGATCAAGAGACTTTGCAAGGGAAAACTGGAAGAAAGTCAGATGCACCTTTTATCCCTTGCACATAATGTCTTTGCATGGAACAGCAGGACAAGCCCTACACCACACGAACTTTCCAGATTAGGCTATCCGTGGTTGGAAGTTGCCTTAAATGCGATCTTCATATCAGGTGGCAACATGAAGGTGCAGATACAGAAAAATGAGAAGGGCATACCAGAGCTGTTGCTAGATGTGTCCTCTTATGAAAAGACAAAGCAGTTTCACGAAAGATTTCAACAAATGCAGAATGACTTAGACGATGAATTTGATGAAGAAATGGAGCAGTAACGTATGATTGATGTTTTTATAGAAAATGGACGCAACACCCTGCACACCCAGTTCCCACTTAGAATGGACGACCTTGCAGAACAGCTTGCATCAATTGGTGTCCGTCAGTCTGTTGCACAGATTACAGCAAAAGGCACGGATACACTTAAAATTGAGATGGAAGGTCTGGAAGATATTGGCAATGAGATTGTTTCACGAGTTGGAGCAGAAGATAACCTTGCAGACGTGGTCCGAGCCTGCCATGCAGTTAGAAGAGCCTGCCCTTATGGATATTCTGAATTTTTAGATATGCTGCACCCGGAAGAGAACGGAGCATTTCATTTTTATCAGAAGTATGATCATATGGGAGCAAGCAGTAAAGAAGGAATACCAGGGTTGATAGAAGAAGTCGTGCGCTATAGTGCAGCAATGTCTGAATATACCAGAGTATGCAACGAGGAAGAAGAGGCAGAATCGCAGAATCTTGACGATGAATGGGAACGATAGGATAAGGAGTACATCCGTATGTCAATTCTGTTTTATAAGCAGAGGCACCGCAATCCGAATTTTAAGGATACGGCAGGTGCGAATTATGCACATATCCGCTACATTGCCACCAGGCCAAGGGTTATGAAGAATGAAGCCGGCAGTCATGGCCTTTTTGGAAAACTGGAACCGGGAACACTGACAGAGTTTGAGGACTGGAAAGAAGTTGCCAAAAAGGTATATGCCAACTCAAAAAAAGGAATCGTGATGTACCGCAGTGTCGTATCCTTCACAGAAGAGACCGCAAAAGAATTACTGCTGAAGGATCAAAAAAGCTGGCAGAGGTATGTAGAAAATCACATCATGACCATTGCAGAAAAAAATGGCATCAAACGGGAACATCTGCAATGGGCAGCATCCGTCCATGGGGAAAAGAGCCACCCACATGTGCATATCGTGTTCTGGGATAACACAGTCTGTGCAAAGAATCCTTTTACCAGTCCAAAGATACCGGATGCGATCCGAAAACAGATGATCAAGGACACATTTTCGGAGAAGATACTTGCTTTTGCAAAACAGAAGGATGAAGCCATAAAAAATATGCGTCAGATCACAAATGAGCTGGTGGCAGAGTTTGAAAATGACTTACGGTGCAGAAATCCGGGCAGATATAAGATGGCTGGAAAAGTATTAGAGGATGAGCTTGAGATGGGAATATCCTTTGATACGAAAGTGCTGGAGCAGTTGGCAGATAAGCTGTTCGCATTAAGAGACCTGATCCCGGAGCAGGGAAGAATCGCCTACCAGCTATTGCCACAGGACTGCAAAGAAATGACAGATCAATTGGTAGAGTTTCTTTTGTCAGAAGTTCCAGAAATCAGGAAATGTTTTGACTGCTATGTAGATGCAAAATATAAGCTTTCAGAACTGTATGCTACAGATAACAAATGGCTGAAATCCCAAAAGGAAAAATATGGGAAAGAGGCTAAAAAGATACTGGCGAACCGTATCTTATCAGGGGTAAAGACTATCTGTCGTTTGGAAAAGGAAGAGAAGGGCGCCGCTTATCTTGCAAAACATCGGGAGTATTTGGCATCAAGGATCATAATGGAGGCTATGGATATGCTGGCGCAGGCTGCATCGGAACAGGAAGAAGCATTTAACAGGCAACAGAATATAGCAGGTGAATTGTCGAAGGAGGCAAAAAAGGAATTGTTTATAAAGAATCAGGATAAAGGATATGAACATTGATAAAAAGGTATCTGCAAAGCAGGGACATCCATGTACTGGGTGTCCTTATATCTTTGCAGGGAAAAGGAAAGGCTGCATCATGGGAGCAGTTCCCGGTGACTGTGCATGGTATTTCTATAAAAGACTGATGGGGCATAGTGATGCGTTCCGTCCAGTCGAGGAGATACAGAAACAGTATAGGGAATCTGTAAGGAAGAAGTCAGATGCAGGAAAACAGTTAGAAAAAGGAATGGAAATGTTGCTCGTGACAGCAGAAATGAAATATGGAGCGAAATATGCCGCTGAACTTAGAGAGAAAGGATATGTATGAACCCAGTAGAAAAGAATTACCTGAAAGAATTGCTGGAGTATATCGGACTTGATTTGAGAATGGATGATAAGGAATCGGAGTATTCAATTATCTGTGATGCAGAGGGGATTGCGTATGCAAGGGTCAGGGATGGCGGTTATCACATCAATGACAGTGTTCCGTTGGAAAAAGAATACCAGATCCAGGATGCGATACAGCGAGCCTATGGTTTTCGGGTACAGTTTGAAAGGTCTGAAAGCTTGGATTCGCTAGGAGTAAATGGATATCGGAAAATCGGGGGTTTTGGTGATGCGGTACTTGCAGCAAAGCTGATGCAGGACAACCGCATGGAGTATGTGGTGTGGAACTATGATGCGAACAGGAAGGGGCTGAACCAGGGCGCATACTGTTCCCAGCTGGAAACAGCTAAAATGAAATTATTGGAGAGAGAACATATCCTGCCCTTTGGTTATAAGCTGTTGAATGTGACTGAATTTACCAGATATGAACAGATGAAAGAAAGTGAAGAAGTCTTGAACGCAAGCTGGGAAGATGAAGAAATGGAGAGGTAAGATTACATGAAATCAAAGGTAGAGTTTTATAAAGCATTTTTTGAAGAATTGGAGAAAAAAGGGTTTGGTGTAGATAAGCCATCATCCCCGGATTATGTGGTGGATATTCTTTTTAAAGGGAAAACGGTTGCATTTTATACCAAGAATGACATGATCGAGAAAAATCCCTTTGAGGATATCCCGGAGAAACAGATGGAACGTTTATGGAGTATTGCAAAGGCTACGGTCAGCTTATGCGGTATCTGTAATGACAAGCCTTATGATGATCAAAAGACAGAAAAACTAAACAATAACGTGATGAAGCTCAACGAGCATAACGGTGTGATTCTTGCCTGCAAGCAGCATCCCCTTCTAGGATATGTGCTTTCAACCTATAAACAGGATACACAGAACAATAACAGACCAATTCAGAGACAGTATTTTTATAACAAAGAGGAAGCATTTGAGAGTTTTGCAGTGCGGAGCGGTCTTGTTGACGAAAAGAAGTTATTTACGGAGAGTGAATTAAAGATTCTTTATGACGGCTTGATAAAGGTCAGCACACAGGATGAGTCTTTATCCCAGGACCAGTTGGAAGAGGTAGGAAAACTGGTGAACCGTATGGAAGAGTTATTGCCGGAACTGCATAAAGAAGAAAAAAGATTTGATATGTCGAAGCTATTAGATGCCATTTCCTTTGGAAATATGGGAAACGGCATGGAAAGATAGGAGGCGGTCAGTATGCAGCCACAGGGCGAAAGTATCTGGGGCAATATCAATCTCTGTATTGAAATTGCGCTGGATATTTACTTTATGATCGGGGAGAACGGGGAAGGGATTGTTGTGCCCAAGGAACGTGCAGAGGAAGTCTTTTCAGAAAAGACAGTCGAGGCAGGAAAGGAAGCAGACGGCTGTCTGTATTATCCCAAAGGGGACACCATGGAAATGCCATTGTATGAAATGATGCAGAAAAGAGCAGCCCTAGCCAGAAAAATGGAGATTGCAGCCGCAAAACAGATGGAGCAGATCAGAGGAAATGGTTCAGGCGCAGCGGACAGCCTTTTTGCAAAGATTGCACCGCCAGCAGAGACAGAGTATGTTATCTGTTGTGCGCGGGATGGCATTTATCTGACTGGTGGGAATGAAATGCAGCTGCTTGTGGCAGAACAGCTTGCAGAACATTTTCTGACACCTTATGCCTGTGAATTTGCCAGAAATGAGAACGGATATTACCATTTTCCCCTACAGGCAGGAGCGATTGCTTTACATGAATTAAAGACTGTGTTTCCAGAATGCAAAGAATGGATCATATCAGAAGAAAGTCTGAATGCTACGATATGCCAGTGTTATCCAACCTATCGGACGGATTACAATGCGATCGTGTCAGAGCAGGAGCAGATACCAGATGTGAAAGCACCCATCAATCTATTTCTACAGGAACAGCTTGATCAAGAGAAGTCACAGATGCAGAACACAGAGCAGGAAGAGAAACTACAGGAATTTGAGGAAAACATGACACAAGAAGAAAGTCAGGGATATGAAGAGGATGATGAGTATGGAGAACAGATTGAGTTTGGCTACTGAAGGGAAAGGAAGGCAGATTGAAGCTTGTATATTTGTGCAGTCCCCTTCGTGGGAACTATGAAGAGAACATGAAACGTGCCACAGAATATTGTAAAACGGCAAGTGAATTGGGCGTGATCGCATTTGCGCCCCATCTGTATTTCACACAGTTCTATCGTGATACCATTCCAGAGGAAAGGGAAAAAGGATTGCAGTTAGGGCTTGCCATGCTGGATAAGTGTGAGGAACTATGGGTCATGGGAAATAGAATCACACAGGGAATGGCTTCTGAAATTGCATATGCAAAGGAGCATCATATCCCTATCTTTGAGATAGAGCATCCAGAGGAAAAGGAGTTTTATCCAATCAGTGCAGATGAGAACCAACTGCTGGGGCGTCATTCCTGTGAGCCGGATAGTCAGGAACAGAATTATGAAGGCAAGATCTTGGTCATGAATTATGATGCCCTAAAAGAAGAATACCGAAGCAGACCATTTCAGTTATGGCTTGCAACAGGCGGTTTTGGGTGCAGTCCAAGTGCCAGAGGCAGAAGAGTGTTCGCAACTAATATGTATGATGGGGAACAGACCAGCTTTTACCGGCAGGATTTTGCAGGAATCGTAAGAAAGGAAGTTTTGGAAGAAGTACAGAAACAGTATCAGTTCGGATATACCAATCAGGAATCGCAGAGCACCAGTGAAACAGAAGAGGAAGGGATAGAGCCATAAAGAAGAAAGAAAAACTGATTTTGGGAAGTATTCTGGCAGGACTGGGAACGCTGTTGAATCTGTTCTTCAGTGCTGCCATGCATAAGATGTTATCGAGGGAAGCAGTCACTTTTACGCTGGTCCCCTTGTGGGAGTGCATAAGCGGACTTTTTACAGAACAGAGACAGGGAATGCTGTTCTTATCCTTTGAATGTTTTGTAATACTGTGCTGTGTGTTGTTCTTTGTACAGAACAGCAGGTCTTACCAGTCTGATTTGATGAAGGTAACGGACGATATTGAGATACCGGTACCGGTGGGACAGTATCAGCATGGTTCCTCACGCTGGTTAAAAGAGGAAGAAAAAGAGAAAGTATTTGAAGCGTATAACTTAGATCCATCCAACCCGGTTATCAAAGAATTGATAGCAACAGGGTATGATGGACTGGATTTCATAAATAACGCAGATCATGCGGATACCGGGGATGTTGGAGAGCAGGAGTACAGAGAGCTTTCCGATATCCCCGTTCCTATACATGAGGAAACGACAAGAGAGACGAAGCAAAAGGAGAAAATGACAAGACCAGAAGAAGAGGGATTTGAAATGGTAGAGTATGAATACCATAGAGATTCCACAGAGCAGGAAACGAAGGAGATACAGGACGAGACAGCTGTACCAGAGGATCTTTCAGTACAGACCAAGACCCAAAAGAAGGAATTGTCTGGTGGTCCAGACCCATACCGCCTGATAAAAGAGGGTGGTATCGTGATCGGCATGGAGAAGTGTGGGAAAAAGGAAAAGATCTATTACATTGCAGACGATACCCATACCATTACAATCGGTGCGACACGTTCCGGAAAGACAAGGACACTGGTATTGCAGTCCATCTGTCTGATGGCGCTTGCAGGAGAAAGTATGGTGATCAGTGATCCAAAGGCAGAACTCTATCAGTATGCCGCCATCTTATTGGAAAAGCTGGGATATGATGTCATCTGTATCGACTTTAAAAATCCAGAAAAGAGTACCAGATATAATCTGTTGCAGCCGATCATTGATGCAGTGAACCGAAATGAGATGGATAAGGCAGAAATGTATGCGTGGGACATTACCAATATTCTGGTCGGTGATAACACCAGCAATGAGAAGATCTGGGAAAATGGAGAAAAGTCCACGATTGCGGCAGCGATTCTATGTGTCGTGGTGGATAATGCAAAGCGGCCAGAGTATCAGAACCTGACAAATGTTTACTGGTTCGTTGCAGAGATGTGTAAAGCAGTAGGGAATAAGGCCCCAATGCAGGAGTATGTGAAGAAACTGAAACCGGGGCATCCGGCCAGAGCGTTGTTATCCATTTCGGATGTTGCACCAAGCCGTACCAAAGGAAGTTTTTATACTTCTGCACTTACCACGCTCCGGTTATTTACATCGAGGGCAGTTTATTCCATTACCAGCCACAGTGATTATGATATTGCAGATATTGGAAAGAGGAAGCAGGCATTGTTCTTTATCCTGCCAGATGAAAAAACGACCTATTATCCGATTGCAAGCCTTATGGTATCACAGCTCTATGAGCTGTTGGTTCACCAGTCAGATGAAAGAGGCGGAAGGTTGTTAAATCGTGTGAATTTTGTACTGGAAGAATTTGGTAACTTCACAAAGATCAATGACCTGACGAATAAACTGACCGTTGCAGGCGGACGAGGTATGCGGTTTCATTTCTTCCTGCAAAGTTTTGAACAGCTTACAGAGAAGTACAGTAAGGAGACAGCAGCCATTGTCAAATCCAACTGCCAAAGCTGGGTCTATTTGCAGGCAGATGATAAGGAAACGCTGTCAGAAATCTGTGAAAAACTTGGCAAATATACCTGTTCTGCATATCAGCTTTCCAGCCAGCACGGAAAGTATGTCAATCCATCGTCAAGCAGCTCTATCAGCCTAGTGGCAAGAGATTTGCTAACAACAGATGAGATAAGACGTGTATCAAGGCCTTATCAGATCGTGGTGTCCCGTTCCCACCCTGCCATGATGCTTTCACCAGATCTGTCAAAATGGTATTTTAATCAGATGCTTGGACTTGGGGATAAGGAACATAATCGAAAAGTCAGGGAAGAACGGGAAAGAAAGCGTCCTATTATCAGTGATTTTAAAGGTGAGATACCTCTTTGGAATATATGGGTGTATTACATGAAGGACCTGATGATGAAGGAACAGCAGAAACAACAGGGAATGCCTATGCCCGTACAGCCAGGTTCCCTGTTCTCAGAAAAATTTATGCGGAGAGGAGTAAAGACAGAAAGTGAAGAAGATTAACTGGAAAAAGAAATGCAGGGCGGCAGGCCGTATGGCGATTGCCGCTCTTACTATGTTCTTCCTGAAAGCGAATACCGTGTATGCCAGCGGAATCAGTCAAAGCAAGCTGGCAACAGGAACACAGAAACTCATCGGAGATGCGACCTCATGGCTCATGATCTTAGCACCAGTCGTTGCAGGACTTCTGATTATCTATTTCTGTATTCGAAGAAGTGCTGCGGATGAGATGGACCAGAAGAAGTGGAACAACAGAATCGTGGTTGCCATTGTGTCCTGTATCGGAGCAGTCATTGGAAGTGCCACACTCAATATCATTATTGGATATTACCAGTAAAATAACACTATCCAATCATGGGAAAGGAAAAGAATGGATAAGAACCAAAATGAAGCGCAGGGACAGGCAGAATTAGAACTAAACGATGACCAGATTGCCAGAAATGATGAGGTATGTAATGCGGTATTTGAGTTGTGCAAAGTCCTAACAGAAAATCAGGAATTAGAGTGGGACATGGAGTATATCGGGGATATTGCAGATTATGCTTCAAATGCACTAACACTCTCTGGGATGAAGGTTAGATATCCAGCAGTTGTTACCTGCAAAGATGGCAGTCAGTATATTGAAGAATATGTGAACTGTGAAACCAATCTGGCGGAAGAATCTCTGAATGCAGGAGAAGAACGTTAGAGTAAACCTATTAACGAAACCAAATCTGAAAGGAAAAAATTATGATGAAAAAAATTAATGAAACCATGAACCACATGACAGTAACCGCTTATGTAAAAGGAAACCAGATGAAGAACAAAGTAGCAGATATCCTTCGCAGAAAAGAAGGGGAAGGATTTGTGGATACCGCATTAAAAATCCTGATTTCTGTTGTGGTTGGAGCGTTACTCTTAGCAGGTCTTTATACCTTATTCAAAGACAACATCCTTCCTACCCTTACCCAGAGAATCACGAACCTGTTCAACTACCGTGGATAGTTAGGACCAAGATACACAGTCTGCCGGATTGCATATGCATCCGGCAGTATTCATGTAAAAGAAGGGAGATTACAATTTGAAGATTACAGCAAAGATCACAAAGACATTTGAAGATGCTGGAAAGCTGAAAGCCTTTGCTACGATTTGCCTTGCAGATGCGTTCCTTGTGACAGGGGTAAGAATCGTAGAGTGTGAAAAGGGACTTACGGTATTTATGCCGAGCATGAAGGATAAAGAGGATGAGTACAGAGATGTTTGTTTCCCAATCAAGGCAGAAATGCGAACCCAGATCAATAACACGGTGCTGAATGCCTATGATGCGAGCTTAAAAGAAAATGAAGCGGATGAGGAATAAGCACTGTGTAAAAGGCGTACCGGGAGGTGAGATTGTTTGGAAGTGATACTGGTACTGCTGATTGTTGCAGTATTAAATGGAGCAATCGTTTACATTGATGAAATGCTTCAGGAACTTGTGCCAATGACACTGTATGCTGACCAGTATATGCTGGCAGCAAATGGTGGAAGCATGGTGGATGTGCTGTTTGACATTATGCTTGGCTTTGGTATTTCGCTCATTATCCTGAAATTCTTGAAAAAAGGGTTTGAGTGCTATGTCATGTGGACGGATGGTGACCCGGATTCAGAACCGGTAGGACTTGTCGTGCGGTTCATGCAGGCAATGGTGGTGGCAGTCTGTTTTCCAGTGATGTATGGCTGGATGGGAGAAATCGCAGAAGATCTGATCGACCAGCTGATGACGGCAATCGGAGCATCCACAGAGTATGACTGGCAGACCTGGGTCAATGGCATTTCTACGCTTGGACTGACAACAGCGATCTTTGGGCTTATCTTTATTATCTGCTATTTCATGCTGTACTTTCAGTTCCTGATGAGAGGATTGGAAATCATGATCCTTCGTATCGGTATGCCCATGGCCTGTGTAGGACTTCTGGATAATGATAAAGGTGTATTTAAGACTTACATCAATAAGTTCTTTCAGAGCACCCTTGCAGTGGTCATTCAGATATGCCTTTGCAAGCTGGGTGTCGGAATGATGCTAAATATCGGGATCAATATGAATGTGTTCTGGGGACTGGCCTGTATGGTGCTTGCCATTAAGACACCGGCATTCCTAAGAGATTTCCTGATACCGACGACCGGAGGCGGTGGCGCAATCAACAATATTTATCATTCTGTAAGGCTGGTAGGTATGGCAAAGAATCTGGCGAAGTAGGAGGCGGCTATGACACTTGATGATATTTCAAATGCAATCATCGCCCTAATCAGGGTGGGTGCAGGCTTCCGCTTCGTTTATTGTATGGTGCGACTGGAAAGTGCAGAAGAGGAAGCCACACAGTACAGGAAAAGAGCAAAGAATACAGTGCTGTTCTATATCATAGCGGAAAGTATCTGGCAGATCAAAGATATTATTCTGTACTACTATTCGTGAGGCAGAAAGGAGGAACTACGGAACGGGAAGGCTGGGCGCTTTATATCCCAAGTGGAGTAAAGACGGATAATGAGTTATTCAATGGGTTTGGAAAAAGGGAACTGATGCAGAGTGTCATCGGTTCCCTTTTTGGCGGAGCACTTGCAGCCGTCATATGGCTTTTTAGCAGGAACGTAGCATTTACAGTGGTCATGGTATTAACTGCGATCTTTGGTTCAGTCATGATGTGTACAAAAGATCAGAACAACCAGAGCGTAGTAGATCAGATAGGCAACATGATACGTTTTGCAAAGAGCCAGCAGATATACCCTTACCGCGCACTTAGCGAGTGGGGAGAATGATCCGAATACATGCAATCTTGTGTGGAAGCTAGACTAAGGCAGACAGAAAAAGAAATGTGAATACCTCTCAAACCATAACAGGAGGTCTGTTTGGAATTTTTAGACTTATTTAGTGGAATAGGCGGCTTTAGACGAGGATTGGAACGAAGCGGACATAAATGTATTGGACATGTGGAAATTGATAAATATGCAAACAAAAGCTATATGGCTATGTATGGACTGTCGCATTGTAAATATGGACAATGTGACAAAGATAACTGCTGTAAGATCTGCAAAACGGAGGTGATGGAACACTGTGATGGAAACAAATGTGAAGGCGAGTGGTTCGCAAAAGATATTAAGCAAATCAGAGCAGGAGAGATTCCAAAAGCTGAAATCTGGACTTTTGGATTTCCTTGCACAGACATTTCCCTGTCAGGAAAGCGGGCAGGTCTTGAAGGAGAGCGAAGTGGACTTTTTTTTACAGTCGTTGGCCTGCTCAAAAGCACAGATACCGAAAATAAACCCGGCATCCTTATCATTGAGAATGTTAAGCATCTGCTGTCAAGCAAGAGAGGCGGGGATTTTACCGCCGTTCTCACTAACCTATGGGAAGCAGGGTATGATGTTGAATGGCAGTGTGTCAACTCAAAAGATTTCAGAGTGCCACAGCACAGAGAACGAGTGTACCTTGTTGGATATCTTGGAGGAATCCGTGGACGAAAAGTATTTCCTATCAGCGGATCAAACAGAGCGGTTATTAAAAAAGTTATAGGCGGATACCAGGGCGAGCGCGTCTATGATGGAAACGGATTGTCTGTCACTTTGACTGCATCCGGTGGCGGTGCTGGTGGAAAGACAGGACTGTATCTTTGTGACACAAAAAAGCCAGAGGAGTGGATGGAGTGCCTGAAAGAAAATGGAGAGGAAGAATGCGGAGCAAAGAACTATGCAGGATTCTTATCTTATAAAAAGGAACCGGACATGACCAGAATTGCCAGATGTATCGTAGCAAATTATAATTCGGGCATTACCCGGTTCGGGGAAAGTTCTGGGGTGATGTACTGCAAAGCCTGTGATGAAAAGTGTACACAGAAATGTGTCGAGGCAAGGGCAGCACTTACACCAGACCGCCTGAATAAAAGACAGAATGGCAGACGGTTCAAAGAGGATGGAGAACCAGAGTTTACATTAACGACCATTGACCGGCATGGAGTAATGATGCTGCAGTGTCCGTATTATACGGGACTGCCTATCAAAGAGGCTACAAAGAAAGGGTATGTCATGGCGCGTCATGGGGATGGAATCAACCTGTCCTATCCAGACAGCGATTACCGCAGAGGCAGAGTGGGAAAACAGTGTTCACAGACACTTCTCACTGGAGCTAATATGGGAGTTTTAGTGTACTGCCGAATCCGAAAGCTGACACCGAAAGAGTGTTTCAGATTGCAGGCCTTTGATGATTTTCTGTTTGACAGGGCAAAGGCAGCCGGTGTCAGTGATGCACAGCTCTATAAGCAGGCTGGAAATTCAGTCACAGTGAACATTGTATATGAAATCGGTGTGCGCCTGAAGAAGATGGAGGGCTGCATCCATGAAATTTAACATTCTCTACGTTGACCCACCATGGGCTTATAAGGTGTATAGCAGGAAAGGACAGGGTAGGTCAGCCGAAAATCATTATCATACCATGAATATTGAAGATATCTATGATCTGGATATAGCTTCGATTGCAGCAGAGGATTCCATATTGTTCCTGTGGGTAACATTCCCATGCTTGGAACAGGGATTCGAGACCATCCGCAGATGGGGATTTCAGTATAAGACACTGGGATTCTGCTGGGTAAAACGGTGCAAAAAGCAGACCGAAAAATGGTTCTGGGGACTTGGCTTTTGGACAAGAGCCAACCCAGAACTCTGCCTGATTGCAACGAAAGGACACCCGAAGAGGTTCAGTAAAGGTGTACATTGTGTCGTAGATACACCGGTGGAAGCACACAGCAAAAAGCCGGACATTGTAAGAGAACGGATCGTGGAGCTTGCCGGGAATCTGCCGAGAGTGGAATTATTTGCAAGGCAGAGCTATCCGGGCTGGGTATGCGTAGGAAATGAGATAGATGGAATGGATATCAGAGACAGCCTGATTCAGTTAAGGGAACGAGAAGAGAAAGGAAGGGACAATGTTATGGATGTTTGAAAGTAAGGAATATGCAGTCATATTGGCAGCCAGCTTTTTAGCTGGCCTGCTGATGGATATGATCTTAAAGAAAGTAACAAAGCAGGGAGAAACGAAGTATACAGCTTTTCTATCCGTCTGTATCACGGCAGTTTTTCTTGGAACATATGGAACAAATGAACATGCGCTTGTCTGTACCTTATTCGGACAGATGCTTTTGTATGCGTCAGAATATGACCTGACCACGCATACTGTACCGGATTATGTCCATGTGCTTTTGTTGCTGATTGGATTATTGGAAATACAGTTCGTTCCGGCATTGCTGGGACTTGTACTTGTGCCGCTGCCATTCTTGGCAGCGGCCCTTTTCAAAGAAGGAAGCATGGGAGGCGCAGACATCAAGCTCATGGCAGCCTGTGGATTTATTATGGGCGTGCAGAAAGGATATATGGCAATGATTGCAGGTCTTACCCTGGCAGTCATGATACAGAAAGTATATGTAAGGGAATCAGAAAAAGGATTTGCCTTAGTGCCATATTTAAGTATCGGGTGTCTGCTGGCCATGCTTTTATAAAATCAAAAGTGGAGGAAATCAAATTGAAAAAAATATTACAGAACCGTATCGTGATTGGACTGACCTGTATCATCCTGTCACTTATCATTTGTTTTGGACTTACCCCGATGTTCAACAATGCATTGAAATCCAAAGTATCCATTGTGAGAGTCAGCAAAGATATTAAGGAAGGCGACCAGATCACAAAGGAAATGGTCACCACAGTAGAGGCAGGCGGTTATAATCTGCCAGGCAATGTTGTGTATTTGGAAGAGGATGTAATCGGCAAATATGCAAATACAGATCTATATCCGGGAGACAGCATCCTAACAAGCAAGCTGTCCGATACTCCCATGTTAAAAAATGCCTATTTAAGCAAGCTGAACGGAGAAAACAGGGCGATTTCTATCAGTATCAAATCCTTTGCGGCTGGATTGTCCGGGAAGTTGGAAGCTGGGGATATTGTGACTTTGATCGCATCGGATGTAGGAGAGAATCGGGAAACGTTAGTACCGCCAGAACTGCAATATGTAGAGATTATTGCGACTACCACCAGTACAGGGGCAGACCAAAACGTGCAGGAAGAAACAGAGGATGGGGAAGAACAGGAGCTTGCATCTGCCATTACAGTGCTTGCAACGCAGGAACAGGCAACACTTTTAGCAGAATTAGAGCAGACTGGAAGTATCCATGCAGCACTGGTCTTTCGTGGAGACAGTACCACAGCACAAAAGTTCTTAGACGAGCAGAATAAGGTATTAGAAGAACTGCTTGCGAAAGAGGCAGCGGAAACAGAACAGGAGGCCGGAGCAGAGGAAGAAATCGTGAATGATGATCCGGAAGAGATGTAGCAGAAGGAGGCAGTGAGATATGGAATACGGAAATATGCTTGCAGTAGTGGGCAGCCCCGGAAGCGGAAAGACAACGATTAGTATCAAAACAGCACAGGAGATAGCAAAGCATCATAAAAACGTCATTGTGGTGTTCGCAGATCCTTTTGTTCCAGTACTTCCGTTTGTACTGCCCATGGATGAAGAACAGAAGATATCTTTGGGAGAACTGCTGACACTGCCGACACTGACACAGAACCAGATCTTAAAATCCTGTGTCACGATACCGGATAGTGAGTATATCAGTGTGATCGGGTATTGTATGGGCGAAAGCCTCTTATCCTATCCGAAAGTCACAAGGGAACGAGCCATTGATTTTCTTGTAAATCTAAGACACCTTGCAGATTATGTGATCTTGGACTGTACATCCATTTTAGAAGCGGATGTTTTTTCTATCCTTTCCATGGAGATGGCAGATAAGGTATTGCGGATGGGAACATCCAATCTAAGAGGCATTTCTTACTATCAATCCCATTCGGGAATGATTTCAGGAACCAGTCAGGAAAAATATATCAGTGCGATTGGAAACTACAAGACAGGTCAGGTATGGGAAGCGGCAGCGGAACAGTATGGCGGCGTGTCGTTTGTTTTTCCTTATGTGGCAGAGCTGGAAAGGCAGTACGATGAGGCAGTCTTATTTGAAAAGCTGGGTACTAAGGATGCAGTAGCCTTTCAGACTGAGATCAAGAAACTGATAGCGGAAGTCTTTGGACTGCATGAAAGTGTTCCGGTCAAGGCAAAGTCTGGCGGAGCAGGAAAAAAGAAACTGACAGTCAGAAGTCCGTTTGTCTGGAATAAAGGAGAATTTTAGGAGGGAGCAGTGTGCAGGAAACAGAAATACTAAATATACATGAAACGACAGAGCTTGCAAGGGCAAGCAGTGTACTACGCACTTTTCCCGAAGTTCTTAGGGATGTGCAGGAGTACATATCGAAAAACTTTGCAGTGGTATTAAGAGATAATCCCGATGAGAACCGGGAACTGATCAAGTCCTACATTGGCAAATACTTAGAGCAGAGCAGTGTAGGTGTGGCTGGAATGGAGCAGGAGGAACTATGCGAACTTTTGTATGGAGAGATGACAGGATTCTCTTTTCTGACAAAGTATCTGTATCGAAGTGATGTAGAAGAAATCAATATCAACCAGTGGAAAGATGTAAAGATTACTTATTCCACAGGAGAAATCCTGCCAGCAAAAGAAAAGTTCAGCTGTGCCGGTCATGCAGTGGATGTCATCCGAAGATTGTTACATAAATCGGGCATGATCTTTGATAATGCACAGACGATTGTGGTAGGGCATCTGAATAATAAGATCCGTATCACAGTTATGGGTGACGGTGTGATTGATAAGGATAAGGGACTTGCAGTTTCCATTCGAATCGTCAACCCAAGAAAGCTGACAAAAATGCAGTTCGTGGAGTTTGGAACAGCAACAGCGGAGATGCTGGAAATGCTCTCCATGTGCTTTAACCATGGGGTGTCTATGTGTATTACCGGTGCGACTTCTTCCGGAAAGACGACACTCATGAGCTGGATATTGGGGGAAGTTCCATATAATAAGCGAATTGTGACCATTGAACAGGGATGCCGCGAATTTGACCTGACCGCAGAGGATGAAGAGGGAACTGTATTAAACAACGTAGTACACCTCGTTACACGATTCTCCGATGATCCAAAGCAGAACATCAACATGGTAAAGCTGCTGGAAACGACCTTGACCATTAACCCGGACTGTATTGCAGTGGCAGAGATGAAGGGCGGGGAAAGTATGCAGGCCATCAATGCTGCCAATACCGGCCATGCAGTTATTACAACGACCCACGCCAATTCCTGTGAAGATACTTACTATCGAATGGTCACACTGTGCAAACAGGAACAGCCGAGCATGGATGATGCGACCTTGCAGGGACTGGCAACAAAGGCCTTCCCATTGGTGGCATTTGCAAAAAGGCTTGAGGATAATTCCAGAAGAGTCATGGAGATTACAGAATGTGAGATACTTCCAGATGGCAGACGGAAAATGCGTACCTTGTACCGCTTTAACATCACAGACAACATCATAGTGGATGGCAGGCCAAAGATCATCGGTCATTATGAAAAGGTGGAAAATCTGTCAGAAGGATTACAGAAACGATTAAGAGAAAATGGGCTGCCATTAAAGCTTCAGGAGCAGCTCATGGCAAAAGGATAAGGGGGTATAACATATGGTCTTACTTGTAACCATTGCCTTTTTTATGGCGGTGGCAGGATGCTTTATCATGCTTGAACTGTCACCCTTTGCGTTCTTAGATGGCCTGTCGGGCTATCTGAAACCAAAGAATGACAGTATCAGGAGCAAAGTAAAGGACAGCCGGAAAAAGAAAGAAGTAAAGGGATTGCAGCTGCTCTTTGAGGATGTAAACGAGATTCTGCGCCTGACAGGAAAGAGCAGTCAGTTTTCGATTCTTTGTGTGCTGGCTATGATTCTATTTGTATTAGGTGTACTGATGGCACTGACTATGAACAATGTGCTTTTAGTTCCGGTACTTGCAATCGGATTTGCGCTGATGCCGTTCTACTATGTGAAATTCACGGCATCCAGGCATAAGAAGCAGATCAACACGGAACTGGAAACAGCACTTTCCATGATTACCACAAGCTATCTGAGAAATAAGAATACCATCATCCGGGCAATCGAAGAGAACCTGCCCTATCTGAATCCACCAGTATCGGAAGTGTTCCGCAACTTTTTGATGGAAGCAAAGCTGATCAATTCCAACACGGCAGAAGCATTAGAAGGACTGAAAAAAGGAATGGATAATGCAGTATTCCATGAATGGGTGGATGCAGTGGTAGCGTGTCAGGAAGATTACAATTTGAAGAATACTCTGCCGTCGATCGTGTCAAAGCTGTCTGATATGCGTGTGGTATCTTCCGAACTGGATCTGCTGATCTATGAACCGGTAAAAGAATACATTACCATGGTATTCCTCTTATTTGGCAGTATTCCATTATTGTATTTTTTGAATAAAGACTGGTACGAAACACTGATGTTTACCGGATTTGGAAAGGCACTGCTTGCAATCAGTGGTGGAGTATTGTTCGTTTCAGTGGCAGCGATCGTAAAACATACGCGCCCCATTGAGTACAAGAGATAACGGAGAGGAGAAGAGATGCAGAATATCATTTTATTGCTCTTTACCATTTTTTTTGCCACAGGAAGCTACTTTCTGCTGGCAGAACTTTGTAAAGTGCCAAGTTACAGGGCAAGTAAAGTTATCTTAAATGCAGGAAGGAAACGAAAGAAACAGGTCAAAGATTCGGACGCATTCATTCTGGAACTTGCAGAAAAACTGGCGAAGATCCTTCCAATGGAAGAATACAAAAGAAGAAAGATCGCAGGCGTGCTGAAGTCGGCAGAGATATCCATGACACCAGAAGTATATGTGGCGCAGGCTTATGTGAAAGCAGGACTGGTACTGTCAGGTATCATTCCATGCCTGATATTCATTCCACTCCTGTTTCCAGTATTCCTTGTATTGGGAATCGGAGTTTATTTTTCCGAGAGTGGGAGTGCAGAAAAGCTGATAAAACAAAGAAGGGAAGAAATCGAGTTCGAACTTCCGAGATTTGTAGCGACCATCACACAGGAACTGATGGCAAGCAGGGATATCTTATCCATGCTGGAAAGCTATCAGAAGAATGCAGGCCCGGCACTCAAGAATGAATTGATGATAACGACAGCAGATATGAGGACGGGAAACTACGAAGCGGCATTGACAAGGTTGGAAGGCCGTGTATCGAGTGCCATGTTATCAGATGTGGTACGTGGACTGATCGGGTGTATCCGTGGAGATGATGGAGTAACTTTCTTTCGTATGCTGTCCCATGATATGAAGCAGCTGGAAGTCCAGCGTCTGAAAAGACTTGCCATGGAGCGTCCACCGAAGATCAGAAGATATTCCTTTGTACTGCTTGGATGTATGCTGATGATCTACATGGGAGTCATGGGGTATCAGATACTTGGCACGATGTCGGGAATGTTTTAGGAGGAGCCAATGAGGAAAAAGATAAAGAAAGTATGGCACTGCCAAAAAGGAGAGGGCTATATTGATGTGGCGGTAGGTGTTCTGTGCCTTATGCTGGTAGTGGAGCTTTGCATGGTCATACTGCCAGTGTTCATGAAAAAACAGCAGTTAGACAATTTTGCATCCGAGATTGTGAGACAGGCAGAGATTACTGGCAACAGCAACGTATCAGGCCGCATCAATGAGCTGAAGGCCCAGACGGGATTAGATCCGCAGATATCATGGGACTGTGATTACTTTAATGGAACAAAGGTACAGCTGAACGGAGATATTAAAGTGACACTGACCCAGCGTGTGGATATCGGATTTTTCGTATTCGGTTCTTTTCCCATAGACCTTAGAGCAAGAGCCAGTGGAAAAAGCGAAGTGTACTATAAGTGATGGAGGTAATTGTGAAGAAAATCCAAAAAGTCATAAAGGATAAAAGAGGAATGTCTTATCCGCTTACCGTTTCGCTTGTGCTTGCACTTCTGATCCTGTTATGTGTCATGGCGGAGTTCTTTCGACTGAATGTGATTGCCTATGGAGTGAGGGAATCCCTTCAGGCATCTGTCATATCCGTAGCGACCACCAATTATAATGAAGTCTATGACGGAATCAGGGAAGGATACAGCGGTGGCTATGCGATGAATGGAAGCGGGTGGGAGCAGAATCTTGATTATGGAGATGTGTATAACAGTCTGGATGGCATCTTGGGGACACAGATACAGGGAAATTATCATGTAAAGCCACAAAGTAGTGGATATGAATACCGAGTGTCAGATTTGAATGTTACGATTGTGAATACACCTTTTGCACCGGGAAATGCGAATCAAAATTTTGAAGCACAGGTATCCGTGTTATTAGAGATACCATTATCTTTCGGGTGGGAAATGCTGCCGCCTGTGAGAATGACGATACATACCAAAGCGGCCTATATGCCAAAATTCTGATTACAAAAAATAACTGGACGCGTAGTAAGAAATCTTGTATGATGAAATTGGATAAAAAATAGGCCGACATTTGCCATAAAAAAAGAATGGAAAGTGAGGTCTTTTAAGATGAAAAAAGATTATAATAAGACAAAGAAATTAGTGATTATGGGGCTTGCAGTGGTTGCAGTGTGCCTGTTCGTTGGTGTGTGCATCTATCTTTCAAAGATGGGAAAACCAGAGCCGGTAGAAGCAGAACCTACGGAAACGGTGACAGAGACCACAGAGATAAGCGTGCCGGAGATCGTTGTTCCAGAAGCAACAGAAGAACAGCCTGTGACAGAACAGATCCATGATACAGAAATGCAGTCTGAACCAGAAAC
The DNA here is from genome assembly GCF_020686965.1 of Hominiventricola filiformis. Classification (NCBI taxonomy): domain Bacteria; kingdom Bacillati; phylum Bacillota; class Clostridia; order Lachnospirales; family Lachnospiraceae; genus Hominiventricola; species Hominiventricola filiformis. The sequence goes on from NZ_JAJEPS010000008.1 coordinate 92,885, forward strand.
AGAAGCGGATACCATCACTCCAGGGCAGGATAATACATCTAAGAGCGAAGCAGAAGCTCCGGTAGAGAAACCAGAGGTATCAAATGAGGAAGCACTTACCAATCCAGAGCAGGAGCCACAGTATGAAGCAGAAGTGACACAGCCACAGACGCAGCCGGAACAGCCACAAGGCGGTTCGACCAATGAAGCTGGTCAGGTCTATGTACCGGGATTTGGATATATTGATGATCCGGGACAGGCACAGGGTGGTGTAGCGGATTCTGATGGAGATTGGGATAAGCAGATCGGCGATATGAATTAAATATGGGATGTATTAATGAATGTAAGCAAGAGCATGGCGCAGGCCATGCTCTTTTTTTCGGCATCAAAGCCAGAGAGGAGTAAATTTGAGAAAAGTATTAAGCAGCCTTTTCTTATGTCTGATATTACTTTGTTCTACGACCATGACTGCATTTGCAGATGGAAATGGAAACGTAGATGGCGGCGGAGGAAATTTGAATCAGGGAACAGAAGCCTATAACTGGCCGGGCAGTTCTTATCAGGGAGTCCGTGTAACGGTAGTGGATGCAACAAGTGGAGCAATTATCTGCAATCCGGTTGACTTTACGAATAAAAATATCGCATCTATTGCAGGTAGAATCATTCATTTTGGAAAAGTGAGTAAGATACAGTATAGAAATGGTGCATCACTTACACCGCAAAGTTCAGGATATGTATATTATGCGCCAACAAATGCCATGCCGCCAGTAGTATCCAGCAACAGCAATCCAGCGAGTATTGCAGCGATAAAACGATATTTTTGTTCTGAAGGTGCAGCATCCATGGTAGCAAACCGTACTGGAATTAATGTAACAAGTCTTACAGATGGAACGTATAAACTGGTCATTGAGCCAGTGATTTATCTGATCTACAATCATTTATACTATGCAATGACAACCACAGAAGCAGGACTTTACAACCGTATGTTAGGCGGTGACTTAGGGGCGCATTTTCCTACGGTAGTCATGAAGAATCTGGCTCTTGCTTTATTTCTGGAAAATGCAGATCTGGGATTTCAGGCATGGACGGGATCAAAGACAACAGCACGAACCACGGATGAAATGATCAATATCCTTGGAATAGGAATTATCAGTTACCAGGGTGCGCCGGTCACGGATGTGGTGTATGATGCAGAATACCGGATTGATACGGATGTGATTACAGCAGTGACTTTATCTACCACCAATGAGATTAACAGTGATAGTACAGCAACGGTATCTTTTTCCATCAATGGCAGGACCTATCATATGACGGGTATTGTAATACCAGCAAATCGAAGCCAGCTTGTTTGGGTAAAGTGGCACACACCAAGCAGTCCGGGCGAAGTGAACATAAGCATATCAACAAATAAAGGAACATTAAGCAATACCAGCATTCATGCAAATGTGGTAGATATGAATGGTAATCCGCCACCAGACCCTACGGCAGATGACAGAAACGACAGTTTCCGTACTCCATCCATACCGAACAGACAGAATGTGACAAGCCTGTCGTGGGGCGTTTGGAGCTGTAGATGGCACGCAAACTGGGTATGGGTGCCTGACTGGGACTGGGAGAGCGGAAGCCACAGTGCAAGTTGTCCGGCAAACTGTAGTTCCAGCCATGGACATTGGGTAGATAACGGAGAGTACGAAGATCAGGGATGGTATGATTACACATGGCATTCTTATTCGGCATCTCTTTCCACAAGCATGGATATTTCAGCAGATGCGAAGAACCCAACTGCATCCGGTAATGTCATGAAATCCGGTTATGGAATCAACATGACCGCAAGTACACGTCTTAACTCTGGAGCACCTTCCAGCCATATCACTGGCGCACAGACCTGTGTGGCCTATTTCCCTGAATTTCAATACGATTACTACTGGAGATTGTTGGAACGGACAAGTGGCGGTTATTCAGCAGATTTTCAGTTCCAGCAGAATGAGTACAGCACATATAACAGAAGGGTACATTTTACACCGGTGTGGTATCCGAATGGAAACTATACCGTCTATGGCATCATCATGGATGCATGGACACCGGGAGGAATGCTGCAGGCCGGAAGGACAGACAGTATGGCAATCAGGGACAACCTGTTTTCAGACTGGCATGTAAGGCCGGTAAATTAATTTTATAGGAGGTTCAAATGGAAAATTTCATGTTTCCCATTATCATGCTTGCCGTCACCTTAATTGGTGGCGGTATTTTGATGCTATTCTTAAAGAGCGGAACAAAGCGTCCACTTACAGAGAACGAGAACGCAGCTATGGTAACAGCACAACAGTTCATCAATATCAAGGACAGTCAGGATAAATACCTTTATACCCGTGACGGCATGATATTTGTATATCTTCGTATTCATGCCATTAGCATCGACTTGTTCAGTAAATCGGAAAAGAACGTACTGATCAAGACATTGACCGCTGAATTATCAGACATTCAGTATCCATTCAAATTCCTTGCACTATCAAGACCGGTGGATATCTCCCCACTGATCACAGAAATGGGGGATATGTTAAAGGAGGCAGAAGAAAAGCGGAAAGAAATATTACGTCAGGAAATATTGCAGATGGGAAGTTATGCTTTGTCAGGCGAAATCGTGGAGCGGCAGTTCTATATCGCAATATGGGATAAGCAGGACGAAGGAAGTGAACGGGATATGTTAAAAAAAGCATCCCTTTTATGCGAGAAGTTTGCTGCAGGGGGAGTGGTAACAGATATTTTGACAAAAAAAGAAATCGTAAGGCTGGTCAATCTTGTCAACAACCCATCCTATACCCATTTAGAGGATGCAGAGACCAGTGCAAGTATTCCAACATTGAAAGGAGTGATGTAGCCCATGCGAAGAGGACAGACAGAAGAACAGATACCCGTTAATTCTGCTTTATTAAATGTAGTCACGCCCATGGGGCTGGAATTTCAGAAGAACCGGCTTTCTGTAGGGGAGAATCTTGGAAAGATTTATGGGATCATACGCTATCCACAGAAGGTAGATGTAGAATGGCTTTCAAAGCTGACGAATATACCAAGTACCTTAGTGTCAATCGGATTTCATCCGGTAGATAATGGTACACTGATCAATGCCATATCCAAAAGTGTGGTCCAACAGAGAGGACTTGCAGATGGGGCAAAGGATCCACTTTCCAGACAGCGTGCGGAAAAGGCCGCCGAAGATGGAGAGAAGGTCATCATGCAGATCGACAGAGAGGGTGAGACAGTAGGCCTGATGAGTGTTGAGGTCATGCCAGTGGCAAAAGATGAAAAGGAGTTCAAGAAAGCCTGCCGCAGAGCAGAGAGCGTGGCAAGTGTAATGAAGTGCAAAATGCGAGTCATACCGAATCTGCAAAAAGAAGCATTCATGCACTTATCCCCAACGTTTCCCAATAACCCGAAAATGGAAAGCATCTTGCAGAAAGTAGTTCCATTTTCCACTTTTGTGGGAGGATTTCCCTTTTCCAGCAGTGGTTTTAATGATGGAGAGGGGTATTATTTTGCAAAAGATACCAGTGGCGGACTTGTGATTGTTGACACCTGGAAGCGTGGTGGAGACAGGACCAACAGCAATTTCTGTGTCATGGGTAATTCGGGGGTCGGAAAATCAACAGCCATCAAACATATCCTGCTGGCAGAATACATGAAGGGAACCAAGATCATCGTTATAGATCCTGAATCAGAATATAAGGATATGTGCCTGAATCTGAAAGGAGACTGGATCAATGCAGTAGGCGGTTCCAAGGGCATGATCAATCCCCTTCAAGTCCGTCCATCACCCAAAGATGATGAAAACGAAGCAGAAGAAAATCGTCTGTACCATGATGAAGGGTATGGAATGAACGATTTGGCATTACACATGAAGAATCTGGAGATATTCTTTAGCCTTTATATTCCATCCCTTACGGATATGCAGAAGGCTGTCTTGAAAAAATGTCTGGTAGAGCTGTATCAGAAGTTTCATATATCGTGGGATACAGATATCGCAGCATTAAGCTCCACTGATTTTCCAATCTTTTCGGATCTATACAAGCTGGTGCAGGAAAAAGCGAAGTCAGAACGGGAAGGAAAGACTTATGCTGACCTTGCATTGCTTCTCTATGACATTGCGGAAGGTGCTGACAGTTTTATATGGAACGGATATACCAGTGTATCCAGTGACGCACAGATTACCGTTATGGATACCCATGCATTGCAGGAGACTGGGGACAATGTAAAACGAACCCAGTATTTTAATATCCTGACGTATGACTGGGAACAGATGAGCCGTGACCGTAATGAAAGAGTACTGCTGATCTGTGATGAAGCATATCTGATGATCGATCAGAAAGTCCCACAGTCTTTAGTGTATCTTCGTAATGTAATGAAACGGGCAAGAAAATATGAGGCAGCACTTGGTATCATTTCCCACAGTCTGGTGGATTTTCTTGGAGATGCAATCAAGCAGTATGGACAGGCATTGCTTGATATCCCATGTTACAAGATACTGATGGGAACAGACGGAAAGAACCTAAAAGAGACCGCAGACCTTTATGATCTGACGGAAGCCGAGCAGGAATTATTGCTGTCCCGAAAGAGAGGCCACGCCCTGTTCATGGTAGGAGCAAAACGACTGCATATTCAGTTTGACATTCCAGAGTATAAGTTCAAATACATGGGAGCGGCAGGAGGACGATAGATATTCAAAAAATTTATCATATAATGACTTGCTGAATGAAGGAAAAACGGTTATAATGACAAGACAAATAGGTTATTTTTCTTCCTACTGGACATTATACTGTCTATACAGGTACAGTGAAAGGTGGTATAATATGTGTAGGAATGAAGATGAAGTGAAGCATACCAAAAAGGAGGAACAGGCAATGAGCGCAGCTATGAATCAAGTGAGACCGTGTACTATTTCCGAATCTATTATGCAGTCATGTAAAGAAGTAAAAAATATGCGTGAAGGCAAGACTCCAAAACGTTCTTTGAACGATCTATTTACGAATATTGAAAAATGGAGCAAAGAGGAAAAAAATAAATGTACGAAGTAATCCCAACCGAGCGGTTCGAGAAGGACGTTAAGTATTATGTGAAGAAAAAAGGGTTTGTGCATATAGGTACGGACATCAAAGCAATAACGGATGAATTGGAGAAAGGAAATCTTGTAGGAACAGAGATTCCCGGTTTGAAGATTGCAACAGAAGGACATACATTTAAGGTAAGATCTGCAAATTCAGATACCAAAATGGGACAGTCCAATGGATACCGTATTATATATTATGCAATCCGTGATGATGAGGAAGTATATCTGCTTACCATTTATTACAAAAAGGATGATAACAGGATACCTACAAATCAGGAAATCATAGAGTTAGTAGAAAGCTATTGTATGTAAATACATAAAAAATAATGAGAGCCATTTGATACAGTGTAAAAGCTGAGTCAGATGGCTCTTTTTGTATATCAGTATGAATTTCAGGAGGTGGAAACATGGCTGATCCGGCACTTATTAAAATTGCTGTAGAGGCAGCAATACAGGTGGCAAAGGATGAAGAGAGCAGGAAACGTCTGCTTGCCATTATCCTTGCGCCGACCATTTTCCTCTTGATTCTGATTGCTTTTATTCTCTATCTGGTTACCAGTCCCCTGTCTATGCTGACAGGGTGGCTGGTAGGGGATGAAATCAGTGTGGTAGAAGAATTTCAGAGGGATTATGGTTTTAACCAGAGTATAGGTATTTATGATGCTGACTATGTGGCTGGCAGTGGACAAAGTTATGAAGGTGTCACGCTAGGAAGTGAAGGTGAAACACAGGTTGTTTATTTCAGTCAGTTCGATGAAAGATGGAGAGATCAGAACTATGGACCAGATAAGATTGGTACGCATGGCTGCGGTCCCACCAGCATGAGCATAGTTGTCTCTACACTGACTGGTGAGAGTGTAGAGACACCAGCAATGGCACAGTGGGCATATGATAATGGATATTGCTGTCCGGGGAATGGTTCTTATCATACATTGATTCCATCCGCAGCGGCAAACTGGGGATTACAGGTAGAAAGCAATTTATCGGCGCAGGGGCTGGTGGATGCACTTTCTTCTGGAAAACTTGTGGTGGCAATCATGGCAAAGGGACATTTTACATCTGGTGGTCACTTTATAGTGTTACGAGGTGTGACAGCAGAAGGAAAGATACTGGTTGCAGACCCGGCAAGTATAGACAGGAGCAATCAGGAATGGGAGTTATCCATTATTTTAGATGAGGCAAGAAGAGGAGCTGGAGCGGGAGGCCCGTTCTGGGCAATATCAAGATAAGGAGTAAGACCACTTAGGTGGCAGAAAAGAGGCGAAGATGATTTTATATCTGACATCACAACAGCATACGAATCTGCTGGATTTTCTGACAGAGCAGACAGATGCACTGCCAATCAAGAAAATGACCGGTAATTTTATGCTGAAACAATTTGTCATATATGATATGAGGAATTTCTCACATTGTACGGAATTAGTATTGGATCGGGACGCATTTGGGGATGATGATATACACTTTGCAGAAGCAATTGAAGAATTTCTGACCATGTATAATGCCAGAATAACGGTGATCTGTGAAGGCTTGCAGGAAAGTGCTCCACTATGTCACGATTTGTTAGAGGCAGGTGTTGGAAATATTGTTACAGCAGAGGAAATTGGAGCAATCCAGAATGAAATCAGGCAGTCTTTGAGCGGACAAGGCATGACACGTTACAAACCGAAAGAACGTACAAAACCGCAGGAAAAGGAAAAACTGTATCAATTTGCTACAGAAGGAGTAAGGATTACCATGGTAAGCTCACAGAGTCGAATCGGAACAACCACGATGGCACTTGGCCTTACGGCATGGCTTGGGAGTGTGGGTGCGAGTGTGGCATATGTGGAGCATAACAGCAGCGGAATGATTCCTTATCTGTCAGAAGCATATGAAATGGACGAGGAAGCAGGAGGTTTTCGGTTGGAGAAGATGTGGTATGGAACACAGAACCCGGATGCAGGATTTCACTTTATTGTAGAAGATTATGGAACAAATCTGCCAGAAGAAGTGGGGGAAGTCGTGGTATTGGTATGCGGAACAAAGCCTTATGAGATTGCGCATACCATGAAGCTGCTACAGCGATATGAGACCACACCAGCATTTGTGTTATGCCCTTTTGTAGATAAGACGTTGTATGACACCTATGCAGATGCATTTCAGAGTGATTACCATAAAGTATTGTTTGCAGAATACCAGCCTGACTGCATGAATGGAAAACCAAACGAGAAAGTATTTACGTCAATGATTGAAACATATATAGCCGGGGTATGATCTGCCCCGGTACCAACATAAAAATGAGAAAAGTGAGGATAAGAGCATGAACCAGTACGAAATGAAGCAGAGAGCATACCAGTCCAATTTGAAAAGCAGAGCATTACAGGTCCTATTATATTTAATTGATCGTTCTAATAAGGAACAGACCTGCTTTCCTGCTGTTCCTACCATTGGGAAGGAATTACATATCAGCATTTCAACGGTAAAGAGAGCTATGAAGGAATTGGTGGATGCTGGTTATGTGACAAAAGAGAGCCGTTTTCGTGCTGGGAATAGGGGACAGACATCTAATTTGTATACGTTGTATTTTCCAGAACAAGAGGAATGTGGTAATCTGGATAAAGCAGTATCAAAGGCAGAAAAGAATAAAACTATTACAAAAAAATATGAGGAAAATACACAGAAAATGATTGTAGATGAAAATGTAGACTGTAAGAATCAAAATGAAATAGAGCGCAGTGGGGCAGAACAAAATATCCAAAGTAAAAAAGAAAATCTGATTGTGGGGAGTTTGAAAAAAAGAGAATGCAAAAGGAAGTTAAATCCCATTTTGCGTCATAATGGGCTTACAACAAAAGTATTTTATTCTATGTGGACGGGGGAGGAGGTCAGTTTGATACCACCTTGAACCTTCAAATTAACTAAAAAAATAAAAGCGGAAAGAAAATATTATAGAATACTAAAAATATATTGAAAGATAAGACAGTAAAAGGGTGCAGCTATTATCAAATATAGCTACACCCTTTTACAAGGTTAAAATTTTCTTAATTGCTTGAGAGAATCCGGTTTTTTCGGATCATGGAAAATATAGGCGCAACGACTATTAGAAGCCATGGTAGCGGATACAATTGCAAGGCTACATAAAGATTGAAGTACAAGATTTTTCTTGCTTAGTAAAGTTTTAAATGATTTCATGTGGGACCTCCTTTGTGCGAATGATAATGCATCTGATTTATTTATAAAATCAGTGTCATGATAAATCAAAAAATTTCTGATTAATCTATCATGTAGAAATTAGGAGTCTCCATGTAATTTTTCCGGTGGATACAATAGGACCGTTGCCTTGAACAACCCATTTTTATAATCCAGAAGCAGTTCTCCATTATATTTTTTTACAGTACGCTGCACAGAGTCCAGACCTATCCCATGATTCTTTTTGTCCTGTTTGCTGGTCACGATATGGCTTGCTGAGTCTTCCATGACTTCTCCTTGATATGGATTTTCTACCATAATACTGAGACTTCCCTTGACCAGCGTAACTGATACACTCATGTATCTATGCCCTGTTGGAAAACATCCGACAGCTTCCATGGCATTATCAAGAAGATTTCCAAGTATAATGCATAGGTCTGCACCGTCAAAGGGCAGACGATCCGGAACGAACACATAGCACTTCATGTCGATACCCTCTTTCTGTGCAAGAGAAAACTTGTAATTGATGAGGGAATCTATGACAAGATTTCCGGTACGTGATATTTCATTTTTATAGATTTTGTTGCTGTCGAGGATATCATCTATCTTAGAGGATGCCTCATCAAGCTTTCCATACTGGATCGCTGCTTTCAGATCGACCAGATAGCTGTTAAGGTCATGCCGTATCCTTCTTGTATTCTGGTAAGCTTCTTCTCGTTCCATTGCCTGCCTGTTGCAGAGAACGATCTGCTGTTCGTAAGCAAGATTCCTTTTTTCCATTTCTGCGTGATTTCCAAGCCTGTCATAAATATCGAATGTAATATAATTGATCATCAGCATCAGTATTGTGGTAACCGTAAAAAACAGGTGGTCGGCACCGGATGATGTGATGAGGTAGGTGTTATGTATGATGTAAAATGTTGCAAGCGGAATCAAAAAAAGCCTTAACCAGTAATGAAAAGGCATATCTGTATAAAGATTAGATTTTCTATATGATTTTACCATATGAACAGCTATGTACATGGCTACTTTTGAAACGGTACTGCCCACCACAAAGAAATATAGATTATCTTTAATATCAGTAAGCAGAAGAAGATTATTGGTCACTACTTCAACCAGCATCCAGACAGAATAAAGGATACCAGAGAGAAACAGGGCTGTTTTAGTGTTCACATGATATGAAAATTTATAGATGGAGAACACCAGCACAATGTTTATTATGAGAATAAGAAGTGGCATTCCAGCAGTAGATACCATTACCTGGTACTGGAAAAGTCCATAAGCTCCCCAGGCGAACCATTTCAGATAATTTTTCTTCTTTGTATTGTGAAATGCATGCAGATAGGTATTTACGATTTGAGAAGAAAAAAGTATCATAAGGACATTCAACACTCTGTACTCATCCATTCCAACGTCCCTCCATTCCTGCCATGGTGCAGAACAGGGTGCGTACTGCCTTCTGTCTGTCCTCACTGATCTGGAGTACAGTACCATCAGACATACAGACTCTATCGAAGTTCATACTCTTAATATAGTCAAAATTCACAAGATAGGACTGGTGTATCCTGATAAAATTTCCATTACGTTCTGAAAGCTGCCTTTCCACATCATTCATTTTCCCATAGAATTTGTTCTCTGTATCATCTGAAACAGCAGATCCATTTTTAAGTGTATGGATATGCACGATTCTGTTCTGGCTCTCAAAGTAATAAATTCTATTCAATGGAATCTTCCTGACAGCTTTGTTGTAAGTGAATGGAAAATACCCAGATCTTTCGCCGATGCGTACATAAGCAGCCATAAAAAATTCATGGAAGATTCTTTCATCAATAGGTTTTCTCACAAAACGAAATGGCTCTGTGACAGACATTTCCACTGCATAGTTCTCATGGCTGGAGACATAGATGAACAGTGCAGGGACCTCCATCTGCCTTATTAATTCAGCAGCACTGATACCATTGACCATTGGCATTTCAATATCCAGATATATCAAATCATAGCATGCTCCCTGACGAATACTTTCCACAATGGTCGATCCGTCAAAAAACACCTCACAGTCAATTTTAATATTCTGCTCTTTTCCTATCCTTAAAAGAAATGATTCTATCGTAGCTGTCATTGGTACATCATCATCACATATGGCTATATTTATCATCTGCATCAGTCCTCCGTTTCTTTTATATCTATATCTCCTTCATATTCGCTCAATGCATACTGACAGCAACGTAGAACAAGTTCATTAAAGGATCTCTCTGTGAAGGGAGGGCAAGTGCATGAAAGCGAAAAAGATCATTGCAATCTATCTGCGTTTATCTTCCGAAGATAAGGATGAGGACAAGGACGAAAGTAACAGTATTACCAATCAGAGATTTTTACTGCACAGTTTTATTCGAAAATTTCCACTTGATGAATATGAAGTTGTCGAATATGTAGACGATGGATATACAGGAAAGAATCTGGACAGACCGGGAATGCAGAGAATGCTGCAGGATATCAGAGACCGAAAAGTAGCCATAGTGGTGGTAAAGGATTTTTCCAGAATGGCAAGAGATCATATCATTATGGGAGATTTTATTGATAAGATATTCCCATTCCTTCAGATAAGGTTTATTTCCGTAAATGACCACTTTGATAGCAACGATTATGATGGAAGAACACCAGATATGGATGTGCCTTTTCAAAATCTTGCATCGGATTATTATTGTGAAGAGTGCTCTATCAAGATAAAAGAAGGTATTAAAACGGTGCAGAATCAAGGAGAGTACTATAGCTCAGAGGCACCTTTTGGATATCAGAAAGACCCAGAAATTAAGAATCATATCATACCAGATGACGAGACAGCACCCATAGTACAAAGATTGTTTCATATGAGAGGTGTCTTGAAGTATGAAAAACGCAAGATCGTACACATATTGAATGAAGAAGGCGTTACTATACCAAGCGAATATGCGAATAACAAAGCAGGCAAGCTTGTAAAAAATTATGCCGGAAAGATTCGGATTTGGACGGTTGATATGCTTGATAGAATTTTACGAAATCCTATGTATTGTGGAAAAACTGTAGCTGGAAAGAGCCGTACAATAGGTCCGGCTACAAAGAAAATGATATGGATACCGAAAGAAAAATATATCGTTACAGAAAATACGCATGAAGCACTTGTAAGTCAGGAGCTGTTTGACATTGTACAGAGCATGGAACAAACCAGAGAAACGAATGGCAGATATAAGATGACTGACGAATTTAGAGTTACACCAGTATCTGGGATGGTCCGCTGTGGTATATGTGAACACAAAATGTATCGACGGTTCTACAATAAAAAAACACAGAAATCCCAGTATTATTGTTATTATGCGAACATGGCAAAAGACATGAAGTGCATGAAAGGTTCTCTGGATGAAAAGATTCTTGTTGAAGTGGTGGAGAAAGTTGTGATGCAGCAGATAGAGGTCGTAGCAAGGCTTCAGGAAGTGCAGAAGGAACGTAATAGGATTGAAGCAGATAACCGCAAAAAGTCTGATCGGGAACGAAAGAAAATCAGAGATAGAATTAACGCAGTAAAACAGAAAAATGTAGCTGCATATGAGAAATACAGCAGTGGTGAACTTAGCAGGGAAGATTTTATGTCCTATAAAGAAGCAAATAATTTGAAGGTTGAAAAACTTCTTGAAGAAATCGGACGATTAGAGCAGGATATCATGGATGCGGCTCCAGAGGAAAATGAATTTCTTAAATTGTTCGATGGGGTGAAATGGGATGGAAAACTTACCAGAGAACTGTCAGAAATGCTGATTGATACAATTTATGTGTATGATCAGAAGCACATAGAAGTGGTTTTTAAGTATCAGGATGAGTATAAAAAATTGCTTCAAACATTAAAAAATGAAGAAAGAAAAGCAGTATAAATTAGGACGAGACAAATAGGAGACGAATGAAGATGAACGAAATTAGCGTAATTGATGGAAAAAGAGTATGGATTTATCAAAGAGACAGTCTTGGCAATAACAGTGCAAAATTAGAAGAACAGAAACAGAAAATGCTGGAACTTGCTGAACATCATGGGTTTGAAGTAGTAGGTTGTACTACAGAGATTGCATCAGGAAAGAAAATAAGACGCAAAGGAATCCACAAAATAAAAAGAGTTTTCAAGAAGAAAAGAGCAGATATTCTGATGGTAAAGAGCCTGGATCGTTTGACTGTGAACATGAGCTGTTATGAAGAGCTTGATGGATGGTTTCGTATGCAGAATGTGAAGGTATTTGGTTATGACTATGATGATTTTGTAGAGACGGATGAACATACTTGCCTGATGCTGACAAGAAGAAAGTGGAGTTTCAGGAAATTCGTAAAAAGTATTATTTTAAAAGTAAAGGGCATGTGGTAAAATAGGGTATGCAGTAGAGGGGCAGTTTTCAGTGATACTGGGAACTGCCTTTAATAATAAAAAATGTTATTAGGATAACATTAAATTCAGAAAGTACTTAGGAAATTCAATATGATAAAACAATTGAAAACAATTTTAGGAAGGTATGTAAAAAAGAAAAAAATAGTAACAGAGATTCCAGAAAGAGCAATAACGAATGAAACTGATAATTATGATATAAGTGTTAGAAAGTATAAAAATATACCATTGTATACTGAAGAAGAGATGGAGAAAGCACCTATTGACGATAGTGACGAAGTTAGATATGAATGTTTAGGGCGCCAAGTAATAAATGGCTATGTTGGATTATATAAAGGTAAATGGATAGTAGGAAGAAGACGAGATGGGTGCATTGTTAAAACATGCAAGGATTTATTGTTTGATAGTCTAGATCCTGAAAAAGAAAAAAGAAATCGACACATTTTAGAAGTACAAAATAAGGCATTACTTGGAGAAGACATAGCAAATGAGATATTTTGTAAATTTACATATGATATAGAAAAGCAGGATATATTTGCGCTTCATGTGACATTAGAACGAGAATATGTTGAAAATGAAATTATAGAAGATTCTGGAACATATGGCGGAATACATTTTGTTCCCATTGATAATATTGATTTATGTGCGAACAAAGGAAATACATATTATGGGAATAAAATAGCATTATTGAAGCCAATAAGTGATGAAGTATATTATGAATATATGGAAGATACATTTGTTGGTAATAAAGTGTATATTACAAAAGTGATGTATTTATCAAGTGTGGAAACATGGAAGTATTTGAGTCAGTTAACTGTAAGTCTCAGAGAACATAAAGAAAAATTATGCCAATATCTGAAAGGACTGGAGAACTTGCTTCCAGAAGAGGATTATACATCCAGTATAAAGTTTATTGAAGAACTATAGAAAAGAGAGACATGCGTATGGAAAGTAATGTTTTGGCAACGGTATTAACATCTTCAGTAGTTGCAGGTGTAATTTCATCATTAGTTGCATATTTTCAGTTTCATAAAAATAATAAATTAGTGTACATAACAAATGAAAGAAAAGCGTGGAGAAGCGATATACGTAGAATTGCTGAAGAGATTGAGGCAGCAACGGGATATGAAGATATTCGAAAACCTTTGGTGGAGTTAAAGGTGCGTATTAATGCGTATGGAAAGAATACAGATGATGTAAAGAAGGATTCACATATTTGGAAAGTAATTGAACGGCTGCAAAAACAGAACGATGATTTTGATGAGGCGAAACAATTACTGATTTTGTATTTATCAACACTATTAAAAATGGATTGGGAAAGAAGCAAAGAAGAGATAAAAGGAAATACTTATAAAATTGTACTATATTTTGTGACGCTGGCTACAGAAATTGTTTATTGCTATATTTATCTAGTTGAACTGAAAATATCATCGAACTTAATGTTTATTGGATCCATTATTATCATGATGTTACCAATTATTTTGCCAGAGAGGTCAGGTATAAATCTTGATGATGCGATAGAATGGGTAAAGGGCAAAGAAAATATATTTTTTCATAAGTTCATAAAAACTATGTGTATTTGCTTGCTATTATTTATTGGAAGTATACTATTAGAATGTTTATTTGACAGTATATTGATGAAATGGACGGAGTTTTGGCTTCCGATGGTTTTATTATTTGTTGGTTTTACAATAAGATATTTATATGAATATAGAAAATACTTGCTCGATATTTATTATATTCAAAATATATCAATGTGCAGAAATACTGAAAAAAAGTGCATGCATTATGAAAATGGTATTAAGGATGAAAAAAATATATGAAAAAATCTGTCATTAACTTGACACAATCAGGGAATCTGTGAAGGGGGAGAGATGGCACGAAGATTGCTTACTATTATAAATAGATAGAAACTCGGCAAATCAGGAAAGAGGATGAGGTGAAACATGGAAGGAAAAATCAGAGTAGGCTGTATTGCAGATGATTTTACAGGGGCAAGTGATGCGGCGTCTTTTCTCAGAAGGCAGGGTATGAAGACGGTACTGTTTAACGGGCTGCCGGAGGAAAAGCTTCCGGAGAACTGTGATGCAATTGTAGTTGCATTAAAATCCCGTACAGCACCGGTAAAAGAAGCAGTAAATGATTCCATTCAGGCATTGAAGTGGATGAAAGCGCAGGGAGCGGTACAGCTCTATATTAAATACTGTTCTACCTTTGATTCCACAAAAGAAGGAAATATCGGACCGATTCTGGATGCAGCGCTGGAAACATTTGATATTCCGTATACGCTGGTATGTCCATCACTTCCGGTCAATGGAAGAACGGTTAAAGAAGGATCTCTGTTTGTGAACGGAATTCCGCTCCATGAGAGCCATATGAAAAATCATCCGCTGACTCCTATGTGGGCATCTGATATTACGGTGCTGATGAAAGAACAGAGTAAATATCCGTGTATGAAATTATCTATCCAGGAGCTTCGGGAAGGAAAAGAAGCTGTGCTGGCAAAAGTGGAGAAGTTTGCTGCGGAGCATCCGAGATTTTATATTGTGCCGGATTACTACGAAGATGCACATGCGGAGCTGATTCTTGGTATCTTTGGTGATCTTTCACTGATGACCGGGGGATCCGGACTTCTGGGGGCAGAAGCATTCCGAAAAAAAGCAGCCGGAGAAGCAAAAGAAGAGATGACGGTTCCGGCAGAAAAGAGTCTTCTGCTGGCGGGCAGTTGTTCCAAGGCAACACTGGAGCAGATTGACACTTATCAGAAAGCCGGTGGATTTTCTGTACATGTGGATCCGCTTCGTCTTCTGAACGGAGAGGTCACGGTGGACAGCCTCTGGGAAGAGGGAAAAGGTGCCAGTAAGGTGCTGTATTACAGTTCGGACAAAGCTGATAATGTCAAGAAAGTACAGGAAGCCGGACGGGAGAAAGTTGCAGAACTTCTGGAACAGACCATGAGCATGCTTGCACAGAGGGCAGTGAAGGACGGATATACACAGGTGATTGTTGCCGGAGGAGAGACTTCAGGAGCAGTTACACAGGGACTAGGATATCAGTCCTATCTGATCGGGGAAAGCGTTGCGCCGGGAGTGCCGGTTATGACACCTGCTGGTAACCGGGCACTGAGACTGGTACTGAAATCAGGGAACTTCGGACAGCCGGATTTCTTTGAACGCGCTGTGAAAATGACTACAGAAGGTAAAAGAGGAGAATAAACATGGATGAGATTTTAAAGAAAAAACTGGAAGATGCTGTATGGGTGGCACACAGCCTGTTTGAGAGAGGAAAAACCAGCGGGTCTTCCGCAAACATGAGTTTTCTTCATAACGGGAACGTATATATTACGGCAAGCGGAACCTGCTTTGGAACACTGACAGCAGATGATTTTGCAGTTGTTTCCATGGATGGCGAGAGCCTGAATGGAAAGAAAGCGAGCAAAGAGTTTACCCTTCATAAATATTATTATGAGAAAGACTCGAAGGTACAGGCAGTGGTTCATACACACGGACCGTATGCGGTACTCTGGTCTTGCAGACATTTTGAGAAAGATAGTGATATTATTCCGGCCTATACCCCGTACCTTGGCATGAAGGTTGGAAAGATCGGACTGGTTCCCTATGGAAAACCGGGTTCAGATACCCTCTTTGATGCATTTAAAAACAGTCTGCCGAATGGAGATGCTTATCTCCTGAAAAATCATGGCGGAATCGTGGGTGGCAAGACTATCATGGATGCATTTTTTGGTATCGAGGAGCTGGAAGAGAGCGCAAAAATCGCCTGCATGATTGAGACAGATGCAAAATACGATAAAATCGGTTAACAGAATAAAAGGAGAGAACAAATATGGATTATACAAAGATCATGAATGACAAAAGTGGAAAGAAAGCAAGAGTTGGAATCGTAGGAGCAACCAAAGGATATGGTTATACTCTTCTTGCTCAGATTCCAAGCGTAAAACTGATGGAGTTAAGAGCGATCTGCTCCCGTCATCCGGAAGAGTGTCTGGCGGTGTTAAAAGAAATCGGATACCCGGAAGATAAGATTGTTGTATGTGAGAACAAAGCAGACATCGCTGCTGCCGCTGAAGATACGATCATCGTAGTGAAAGACTACCGTCTGGTTATGGAGTGCGGCATTACCGCGATGGTAGAGTGTACTGGAAATACCGCAGTCAGTACAGACGCTGCTATCATTGCGCTGAAAAAAGGAATCAACGTATACATGGTTTCCAAAGAGACAGACAGTGTATGCGGACCGATCCTGAACCAGATCGCAGCAGAGAATAATGCAGTATATGCATTAGTAAACGGTGATCAGCCGAGAAACCTGCTGGATCTTTACTCCTGGGCAAAACTTCTTGGACTGGATGTGATTGCAGTTGGTAAATCCAGTGAATATGATTTTGTATGGGATCGTGAGACCGGGGAGATGACCTATACGGACGGAAGCGGAAGAAGTGAGCAGATGCCGCAGATGCTGGACTGCTGGAGATATAAAGGAACTGAGACACTGGTACAGAGAAGAAAACTGGTGGAGAAATACACAGAAGTTATTTCTGCTGACCTGTGCGAGATGAACTTGGTATCCAACGTTACCGGATATGTACCGGCAACTCCATTTCTTGATTATCCGGTAGCAAAACCGAGTGAGCTGGCTGATATCTTTATTCCGGAAGAGGATGGAGGAATCCTGAAGAAAACAGGTGTTGTGGATGTATTCTATAATCTGCGTGGAACAGACGAGGCAAGCTTCTGTGGCGGAGAGTTCATTGTTATCAGATGCGAGAACGAGAAGATGTGGGAAATCCTCATCGGTAAAGGTCATGTAGTAAGCCGTAACAAGAAATATGCATGTATCTATCTGCCGTATCATTTCATGGGACTGGAGACTCCGGTATCCATCATCCTTGGCGATCTGATGGGAATAGGATGCCATCCGGAGTGCCGTCAGGTATCTGTTCTGGCAGGTGTGGCTGAAGAGGATATGGCGAAGGGAACAGAGCTGAAAGTACATGGACATCATCATGCAATCGATGGACTGGTTCCGGAGCTTCTGGAAGTAAAAGAGGCAGGAAATGCAGCACCATTCTATCTGCTGAATAATACTACACTTTTAAGAGATGTGAAAAAAGGACAGCCGATTACTCTGGAAGATGTGGATCTGTCCGGACTGGAAATCTATAAATTGTATCAGGATGGACTGAAACTTTCATAATTTATGGACAAGATTCCTGTATATTAGAGAAAAGAGAGGGCGGATATGCCTTCTCCTTTCTCTTTGTTTAACGATCCCATTTGTCGCAGAGGGAATTGATCTGACTGATAAATTTGGCGAGATCCTTGTTGGCTCCGCCTTCGTTGTGGTAGATGACCTGCATAAGCCGTTTGCCTGCTTCGATAAGTCTTGTGTACATATCGGATTTGCGTTTGGCAGCAGGTTTCTCGGCAGATACTGGAATCTTCAGGCCTTCCTTGATCCATACGCCGGTGGCAAGATCGAACAGGGCACCGGAGAAGGGAGCGAAGGCAGGAATCTGGTATTCTTCATTGAGGCATGCGGTAAAATCATCACATACCGTATCTTCACCATGTACAACGAATACCATTTCCGGTTTAGGTGAAAATGCTTTGACCCAATTTAAGAGGCCGTTTTTGTCGGCATGGCCGCTGATCCCCTGAAGCTGTTTGATCTCAGCTCTGATTTCGATCGTCTCACCGAAGAGTTTGCAGTATTCAGCTCCTTCAATGAGGGAACGTCCCAGCGTATTGTATGCCTGATATCCTACAATCAGGACGGTACATTCCGGACGCCACAGATTATGTTTCAGGTGGTGTTTGATACGGCCGGCTTCGCACATACCGGAAGCGGAAATAATGACCTTCGGCTCAGCATTAAAATTGATGGCCTTGGACTCATCACTGGAGACTGCCAGATGAAGGTTCGGGAACCTGATCGGGCTGATACCGGCATTGATGAGTGCCATGGCGTCATCGTCAAAGCAGGATTGAAAGTTCTTATTAAAAATAGAAGTTGCTTCAATGGCCAGCGGACTGTCTACATAAACAGGAAAATCAAAGTCCAGAAGCTTCCGTTCTTTGATGTCACGGATAAAATACAGGAGCTCCTGGGTTCTTCCGACTGCAAATGCCGGGATGACCAGATTGCCTCCGCGTTTCAGTGTGGTATTGATGACAGAAGCCAGTTCCGCTGCATAGTCAGGTGGTGCATTGTGATAACGGTCGCCATAGGTGGATTCCATGACCACATAGTCTGCAGTGTCCGTAGGAATCGGGTCTCTGATGAGCGGTTGATTGATATTTCCAATATCACCGGAGAAAACAATTTTTTTTGATACTCCATCTTCCTCAATCCAGATCTCGATGGAGGAGGAACCGAGAAGATGGCCTACATCGCGAAATCTTACATGGATACCTGGGCAAAGTTCGATTTTCTGCTCATAATCGCAGGGATGGAAGAGACCGATGGCACCGAGAGCATCAGCCATGGTGTAGAGAGGTACGTATTCTTCCAAACCGGCACGTTTCCCTTTCCGGTTACGCCATTCTGCCTCAAATTCCTGAATGTGGGCACTGTCGCGGAGCATGATACTGCACAGATCGCTGGTGGCGAAGGTGGAAATAATATCTCCGTGAAATCCGTTCTTATATAAAAGCGGTAAACGGCCCGAATGATCAATGTGGGCATGTGTCAGCAGAACATAGTCAATCTGGTTGATGGGTACCGGGATATCCTGATTCACGTAGATATCTTTGCCCTGTTCCAGACCACAGTCTACAAGGATATGTTTTCCACACACTTCCAGATAGTGACAGCTTCCGGTGACCTCATGGTCTGCGCCTACAAAACCTAGTCTCATAAAACAACCCCCTTACAATTCTTCTTATCAATATGATATCAAGTTATGTGTGCAGATGCAACAAACAGAAGAGAAATATTTGTAAAAATATGTAATATAGAACGAAAGAATATGAAAAAAATATACAATATGCATAAATTCTCGGAATTTTTAGTGCTGTCTTGTGCTGAGAGAGCAAAGCAGATATAATTATTTATATTATATATAAGGAAGAGAAAGGTTTTAAATATATGTTCATAGCAGATAATTGGAAAGATTATGAAGTCATTGACTGTTCCGCGGGTGAGAAGCTGGAAAGCTGGGGAGGCTATCTTCTGGTGCGTCCGGATCCGCAGGTCATCTGGGACACACCGAAGAAACATAAGGGTTGGAGAAAAATGAATGGACATTATCACCGCAGCGCCAAAGGCGGCGGCGAGTGGGAGTTCTTTGATTTACCGAAACAGTGGGAGATTGGATACACCCTTCCGTCAGGAAAGAAGCTCACCTTTAACCTGAAGCCCTTCAGTTTTAAGCATACAGGACTGTTCCCGGAGCAGGCGGCAAACTGGGACTGGTTTTCTGAGAAAATCCGCAATGCAGGACGGCCGGTCAAAGTATTGAACTTGTTTGCCTATACGGGTGGTGCGACATTGGCAGCAGCGGCAGCAGGTGCTACGGTTACTCATGTGGATGCCTCCAAAGGAATGGTGGCATGGGCGAAGGAGAATGCGAAGAGCTCCGGACTGGAAGATGCACCGATCCGCTGGCTGGTGGATGACTGCCAGAAATTTGTAGAGCGGGAGATCCGCCGCGGCAATCACTACGATGCGATTATCATGGATCCGCCTTCTTATGGAAGAGGACCGAAAGGTGAGATCTGGAAGATTGAGGATGCAATTCATCCGCTGGTGAAACTGTGTACCCAGATCCTGAGTGATGATCCGCTTTTCTTCCTTATTAATTCCTACACAACCGGTCTTCAGCCTGCAGTACTGTCCTATATGCTGGGAACAGAACTCAGGAAGTTTGGCGGTCATGTAGATTCCCAGGAAGTGGGACTCCCGGTAACCGAGAGTGGACTGGTACTGCCCTGTGGTGCCAGCGGACGGTGGGAAGCATAGAAGAGACATGGCCAGCAACAGTATTTAAACAGCAGTAACGAATATATGACTTGTATGATGTGCATCATATTCGTTTGCTGAGAATACTATTGCGTTGCGTATTTTAGGCTTCGGAGAGATGATAGGTTTCGCTGCTCTTCTGCTTTGGGTATATGGAAGGATTGCAGATCCTGCCACCCAGAAATGATATAAAAACTCTTTGAAAATAATTTGTTCCGTATGATTTTCCGCCTGTTTGGGTAGCAGAGCTTCCGTTGATAAGATAACACCCGGAAATTTATAGGAAAACGGGTGGGGGATAGAGACAGAGCGTTATATGCCCATAACAATATCATATAATAAGAAGAAACCACTATTTGGGGATGAAAAAGATTGCGCAATGGGTATTGTTGCTAAAAACAAACGTATATAGCCAGACTGATCTCAAGAATATGAATAAGAGTGGCTAAAGGACACAGAACCAGGGAAGACATAACGAGGAGAAAGTGAACGATGGGATATTTAATTGCAGAAACAACGCGAGAAGAACGCGAGAAAATTGTGGCAGAGTCTCTTGGCAACATCGAAGCAAACTGTGACGGATGCATGTCCGGACTGGCAGAAATGTATGAGGACTACATTGACGGTAAAAAAGAACTTCGGGAAATCAACATGGAATTCAATGCCAGATATGTAAAAGAAGACATTCGCCCGGAGCGGACAAACTGCTTCTACAAATAGAGGGATGAAGTAAACTGGTCTGGATGAGGCAGTCATATTTTCTTTTGACTGCCTCTTTATGCATACAACTTGCACAAAAACAGACGAAAAACTTCGTATATATTCATGAAAAAATTTTCTTCATAAATTTCAAAAAAGTCTTGCCAAATCAGGTGTTTTCCATTATACTAATTCATGTTGTGACATGATAGCAATGAAGCGTGAGGTTGCCACGCAGGTATAGCGCGTGGGTTTTCCGTGGAGCGAATGTCAAGTTAGCAAACTGGCGACAAGTCACTGTACAAGTAAAGAGCTTCTTAAGTAAGAGGTAAATATCGTGTGAGTATCCACGTGATACACACGGATGAGTGTACAGTCACCGCTTGTCGTACTGGTAGTCTAAAGTACGAATAAGGAGGCGACTTTTTTTATGGCAAGTCAAGTAATGAGAATCACAATGAAAGCATATGATCATCAGCTGATCGATGCATCCGCCAAGAAAATTATCGAGACGGTAAAGAAAACGGGATCTAAGGTGAGTGGACCGGTGCCGCTGCCGACTAAGAAGGAAGTAGTAACCATCCTTCGTGCAGTACACAAATATAAAGATTCCAGAGAGCAGTTCGAGCAGAGAACTCACAAGAGACTGATCGACATCATCGCACCGACGCAGAAGACGGTTGACGCACTGTCCCGCCTTGAGATGCCTGCAGGTGTGTATGTTGATATTAAAATGAAAAACAAATAATTCCTGCGGCTAGAATGAATTCCTTAAAAGAAGGTATTCCGCTGTAGAGAGAACAGGAGGAAACGTAAGAATGAAGAAAGCTATCTTAGCTACAAAAGTCGGAATGACTCAGATCTTCAACGAAGACGGAGTGCTCACTCCGGTTACCGTGCTTCAGGCCGGACCGTGTGTTGTAACTCAGGTTAAAACCGTAGAGAACGACGGATATGCCGCTGTTCAGGTTGGCTTCGTTGATACCAGAGAAAAACTGGTGAACAAAGCAGAGAAAGGACACTTTGACAAAGCAGGCGTTGCTTATAAGAAATTTGTCAGAGAGTTTAGATTAGAGAATGCTGCTGAGTACGCACCGGCACAGGAGATCAAAGCAGACATCTTCGCTGCAGGCGATAAGATCGATGCAACTGCTGTATCCAAAGGAAAAGGTTTCCAGGGTGCTATTAAGAGACTTGGCCAGCACAGAGGACCGATGGCTCATGGTTCTAAATTCCATCGTCATCAGGGTTCCAACGGCGCTTGCTCCGATCCGAGTAAGGTATTCAAAGGAAAAGGAATGCCTGGACACATGGGCGCTAAACAGATTACTATCCAGAATCTGGAAGTAGTCAAAGTTGACGCAGAGAACAACTTATTGTTGGTAAAAGGTGCGGTACCAGGACCTAAGAAAGCCTTAGTTACCATCAAAGAGACCGTTAAGAGCGGTAAATAAGGTTTAGGGAAAGGAGGAACACATAAATGGCAAACGTATCTGTTTATAATATGGAAGGCAAAGAAGTTGGCACAATTGAACTGAACGATGCAGTATTCGGTGTAGAAGTAAATGAGCACCTGGTACACATGGCAGTTGTTGCACAGCTTGCAAATAAAAGACAGGGAACTCAGAAAGCTAAAACCCGTTCCGAAGTTTCCGGCGGTGGAAGAAAACCGTGGAGACAGAAAGGTACCGGACATGCTCGTCAGGGTTCAACAAGAGCTCCGCAGTGGACCGGCGGCGGCGTAGTATTCGCTCCGACTCCGAGAGATTACACGATCCGTCTGAACAAGAAAGAGAAGAGACTTGCTCTGAAATCCGTTCTGACTAACTGTGTAAATGAGAATAAATTCATCGTTCTCGACGAACTGAAATTCGACGAGATCAAAACTAAAAAAATGCAGGCAGTTCTGGATGCACTGAACGTATCCAAAGCGCTGGTAGTTCTCAATGAGAATGACACTAACGTTGTTAAGTCTGCAAGCAACATCGCAAACATTCAGACAGCTCTGACCAACACCATCAATGTGTATGACATTCTGAAATACAACACTGTTGTTGTTACCAAGGATGCTGTTAAGACCATCGAGGAGGTATATGCATAATGGCTGATATCAAATACTATGATGTAATCCTCAAACCGGTTATCACTGAGAAGAGTATGGCAGCTATGAGCGAGAAGAAATACACTTTCCTTGTTCATACCGAGGCTACCAAATCTCAGGTGAAAGAAGCAGTAGAGAAAATGTTCGCTGGTACTAAAGTACAGAGCGTAAACACCATGAACTGCGACGGAAAGAATAAGAGACGTGGCATGGTTGTCGGCAAAACCGCAAAAACCAAAAAAGCCATCGTTCAGCTGACTGCAGACAGCAAAGATATCGAGATCTTTGAGGGACTGTAAGTCGTAAGCGATTTAAAACTATGTGCATACGAGCACGACAATTTCGTAGATATTGAAAGGAGATAAAGTAATGGGAATCAAAACATACCGCCCATATACACCTTCCAGAAGACATATGTCCGGTTATGATTTCGCGGAGATCACCAAAAGTACTCCGGAGAAATCTCTGGTCGTTTCTCTTAAGAAAAACGCAGGACGTAATGCTCAGGGTAAAATCACTGTGAGACACCGTGGAGGTGGATCCAGAAGAAAATACAGAATCATCGACTTCAAGAGAAGAAAAGATGGAGTTCCGGCAACTGTTGTTGGTATCGAGTACGATCCGAACAGAACTGCTAACATCGCACTGATCTGCTACGCAGACGGCGAGAAAGCTTACATCCTTGCTCCGCAGGGACTGAAAGTTGGAATGGTTATCATGAATGGACCGGAGGCAGAGGTTCATGTAGGAAACTGCCTGCCGCTGGAGAATATTCCGGTTGGTACTATGGTTCATAACGTAGAGTTATATGCTGGTAAGGGCGGACAGCTGGTTCGTTCTGCTGGTAACAGCGCTCAGCTGATGGCTAAGGAAGGCAAATATGCTACCCTGAGAATGCCGTCCGGCGAGATGAGAATGGTTCCGCTGAACTGCCGTGCAACCGTTGGTGTTGTAGGTAATGGTGAGCACAACCTGATCAACGTTGGTAAAGCTGGTCGTAAACGTCACATGGGAATTAGACCTACTGTCCGTGGTTCCGTCATGAACCCGAACGATCATCCGCATGGTGGTGGAGAAGGAAAGACTGGTATCGGTCGTCCGGGTCCGTGCACACCTTGGGGTAAACCGGCTCTTGGTCTTAAGACTAGAAAGAAGAACAAGCAGTCCAACAAGCTGATCGTTAGAAGAAGAGATGGCAGAACATTCAAATAAGGAATAGGAGGTTTCACAATGGCTCGTTCATTAAAAAAAGGACCATTTGCAGATGCTAGCCTGCTTAAGAAAGTAGACGCTATGAACGCAAGCGGAAGTAAGGCCGTGATCAAGACCTGGTCTCGCCGTTCCACTATTTTCCCGCAGATGGTTTCACATACAATCGCAGTACACGATGGAAGAAAACATGTTCCGGTATATGTTACTGAGGATATGGTAGGACACAAACTTGGAGAGTTCGTTCCGACCAGAACTTACAGAGGACATGGAAAAGACGAGAAGAAGTCCAGACGTTAGTCGTTGATATATTGGAAGGAGGTTACATCGAATGGCAAAGGGATCCAGAAGTCAGATTAAGAGAGAAAGAAATGCCCAGAAGGATACCAGACCGTCTGCTAAGTTATCTTATGCACACGTTTCTGTCCAGAAGGCTTGCTTCGTTTTAGATGCCATCAGAGGTAAAGACGTGGAAACTGCACTTGGTATTGTTGCTTACAATCCGAGATATGCATCCACACTGATTGAGAAATTATTAAAGTCCGCAATTGCAAATGCGGAGAACAATAACGGAATGCACGCTGAGAATCTTTATGTAGCTGCCTGCTATGCAGACAAGGGACCGACCATGAAGAGAATCAGACCGAGAGCACAGGGCCGCGCTTATCGTATCGAGAAGAGAATGAGCCACATCACGATCGTGCTTGACGAGAAGAAATAAGGAGGACAATCATGGGACAGAAAGTTAACCCGCACGGCCTTAGAGTCGGTGTTATTAAAGACTGGGATTCCAAATGGTATGCGGAAGCAGATTTCGCAGACTGCCTGGTTGAAGATTATCAGATCAGAAAGTTCCTGAAAAAGAAACTGTACAGCGCTGGAGTTTCCAAGATTGAGATCGAGAGAACCTCCGACCGCGTTAAAATTATCATCTCTACTGCAAAACCGGGTATGATCATCGGTAAAGGCGGAGCAGAGATCGAAAAAGTAAGAGCTGAATTACAGAAGATGACTACTAAGAAAGTAGTTGTAGATATCAAAGAAGTTAAGAGACCGGACCGTGAGGCTCAGCTCGTTGCAGAGAACATTGCACAGCAACTGGAGAATCGTATCTCCTTCCGTCGTGCTATGAAATCCTGCATGGGACGTGCTATGAAGTCTGGTGCAAAGGGAATCAAAGTTACCTGTTCAGGTCGTCTTGGCGGCGCTGATATGGCTCGTACTGAGACTTACTCAGACGGTACAATCCCGCTGCATACTCTGAGAGCAGATATTGACTATGGTTTCGCAGAAGCAGATACTACCTACGGCAAAACTGGCGTAAAGGTATGGATCTACAGAGGCGAGATTCTTCCAACAAAGGCAGCAAAGGAAGGGAGCGATAAATAATGTTAATGCCAAAGAGAGTAAAGCGCCGTAAACAGTTCCGCGGTACTATGACCGGTAAGGCGCTTAGAGGTAATAAGATTACAAATGGTGAATACGGTATTGTTGCTCTTGAGCCGTGCTGGATCAAATCCAATCAGATCGAGGCAGCCCGTATCGCTATGACCCGTTACATCAAACGTGGTGGTAAAGTTTGGATCAAAATTTTCCCGGATAAACCCGTAACCAACAAGCCGGCTGAGACCCGTATGGGTTCCGGTAAAGGAACGCTGGAGTACTGGGTGGCAGTTGTTAAACCGGGCCGTGTTATGTTTGAGATTTCCGGAGTATCCGAAGAGATCGCAAAAGAGGCACTGCGTCTGGCTACCCACAAGTTACCCTGCAAATGTAAAGTCGTTTCTCGCGCAGACTTAGAAGGCGGTGATAACAGTGAAAATGAATAAATATGTTGAAGATTTAAAAGCAAAATCAGCTGCAGAACTGAACAATGAGTTAGTAGCTGCAAAGAAGGAACTTTTCAACCTGAGATTCCAGAATGCAACCAATCAGCTGGATAACACGGCAAGAATCAAAGAGGTTCGTAAGAATATTGCCCGTATTCAGACTGTTATCGCACAGAAGAACGCGTAAGCCTGGAAGCTGCAGTTTGAGAAAGGAGAACAATCGTGGAAAGAAATCTGAGAAAAACCCGTGTCGGTAAAGTGGTTAGCAATAAAATGGATAAGACCATCGTAGTTGCTGTAGAGAACCATGTAAAACATCCGCTCTACGGAAAGATCGTTAAGAAGACTTATAAATTAAAAGCGCACGATGAGAATAATGAGTGCGGAATCGGTGATACCGTAAAAGTTATGGAGACCAGACCGCTGTCTAAAGACAAGAGATGGAGACTGGTCAACATTATTGAGAAAGCCAGATAGGAGGATGCCGCAATGGTACAGCAGGAAACAAGACTGAAAGTTGCTGATAACACCGGTGCAAAAGAATTACTCTGCATCCGCGTTATGGGCGGCTCTACAAGAAGATATGCAAACATCGGCGATGTGATCGTTGCCAGCGTTAAAGATGCAACACCAGGCGGTGTTGTTAAAAAGGGCGATGTAGTGAAGGCTGTTGTAGTCCGCACTGTTAAAGGCGCTCGCCGTAAAGACGGCTCCTACATCAAATTTGATGAGAATGCCGCAGTTATTATCAAAGAGGATAAAAACCCGAGAGGAACCCGTATCTTTGGGCCGGTAGCTAGAGAGCTTCGTGAGAAACAGTTCATGAAGATCGTATCCCTTGCTCCGGAAGTATTATAGGAGGTATCGGAATATGTCTACAATGAAAATTAAAAAAGGCGACACCGTCAGAGTCATTGCCGGTACTGACAAAGGAAGCGAAGGCAAGGTTATCGCTGTTAATCACAAAAACAACACCGTCCTCGTAGAGGGTGTAAACATGATTACAAAACACACCAAACCGTCACCGGCTAACCAGCAGGGCGGAATCGTACATCAGGAAGGACCGATCGACGCTTCTAACGTTATGTTCGTAAGCGAAGGAAAAGTTTCCAGAATCGGTTTCAAGATGGACGGAGACAAGAAAGTCCGCGTTGCAAAAGCAACCGGTAAGGTTATCGACTAATATTTGAGGAAGGAGGTCTGGAGAAGTTGAGTAGACTCAGTGAGCAGTACAAAAATGAGATCGTAGACGCTATGATCAAAAAATTTGAATATAAAAACATTATGGAAGTGCCGAAGCTTGACAAAGTTGTTATCAACATGGGTGTCGGCGAGGCTAAAGAGAATGCTAAAGTGCTGGATTCTGCAGTAAAAGATCTGGAGACCATCACCGGTCAGAAAGTAGTTCTGACCAGAGCAAAGAATTCCGTAGCAAACTTCAAAATCCGTGAGGGTATGCCGATCGGATGCAAAGTTACTCTTCGTGGAGAGAAAATGTACGAGTTCGTGGATCGTCTGGTAAACCTGGCACTTCCGCGTGTACGTGACTTCCGTGGTGTAAACCCGAACGCTTTCGATGGCAGAGGAAACTATGCACTCGGAATCAAAGAACAGCTGATTTTCCCGGAAATTGAATATGATAAAGTGGACAAAGTAAGAGGTATGGATATCATCTTCGTTACCACCGCTAAGACAGACGAGGAGGCTCGTTATCTGTTAAGCTTATTCAATATGCCATTCGCTAAATAGGAGGGAATTTCATGGCTAAGACATCGATGAAAATCAAACAGCAGCGCAAACAGAAATTCTCCACCAGAGAATACAGCCGCTGCAGAATTTGCGGTCGTCCGCATGCTTACCTTAGAAAATATGGAATCTGCAGAATTTGCTTCCGTGAGCTGGCTTACGCAGGCCAGATCCCGGGCGTAAAGAAAGCAAGCTGGTAGAAAGGAGACGTCAAAATGACAACGAACGATCCAATCGCAGATATGCTCACTAGAATCCGCAATGCGAACACTGCAAAGCATGATACCGTAGATGTACCGGTATCCAAGATGAAACTTGCGATCGCTGACATCCTGGTAGATGAGGGATATGTTGAGAAATACGATCTGGTAGATAACGGAAACTTCAAAGATATCCGTATCACCTTAAAATATGGAAAAGATAAGAACGATAAAATTATCGCTGGCCTGAAGAGAATTTCCAAACCGGGTCTGCGTGTATACGCAAGCAGAGAAGAGCTGCCGAAAGTACTCGGTGGTCTCGGAATCGCTATCATCTCCACCAACAAAGGTGTGATGACTGACAAGAAAGCAAGAGAGCTGAATGTCGGCGGCGAAGTTCTTGCATTTGTTTGGTAGTAAATACATTACTATATAACTCACTGAAAACAGAAGGGACAAACATGTCCCTTCCGAAAATCTAAGTAAGGAGGATTTGAATTATGTCCCGTATCGGAAGATTACCGGTAGCGATCCCGGACGGAGTAACCGTGACCGTAGCCGAGGGAAACAAAGTGACCGTAAAAGGCCCGAAGGGAACTCTGGAAAGAGTACTTCCCGCAGAAATGACAATCAAAGTTGAGGATGGACACGTAGTAGTGACCAGACCGAACGATCTGAAGAAAATGAAATCTTTACACGGATTAACCAGAACTCTGATCTCCAACATGGTGACAGGTGTTCATACTGGTTATGAGAAAGTTCTTGAGGTAAACGGTGTTGGTTATCGTTGCTCCAAATCCGGAAAGAACCTGACTCTTCATCTTGGATACTCTCATCCGGTTGAGATGACCGATCCGGAAGGTCTTGAGGCTGTTGTAGATGGCAACAAGATCACCGTTAAGGGAATCGACAAGGAAAAAGTTGGCCAGTACGCTGCTGAGATTCGCGATAAGAGAAGACCTGAGCCGTATAAGGGCAAAGGTATCAAGTATGAGACCGAAGTTATCAGACGTAAAGTTGGTAAAACTGGTAAGAAATAAATAAGGAGAGTGTAAAGATGGTTAGTAAGAAATCAAGAAGCGAAGTTCGCGCTAAAAAGCATTACAGACTGCGTAACCACATCAGCGGCACCGCTGAGAGACCGCGTCTGGCAGTGTTCAGAAGTAATAATCATATGTATGCTCAGATTATCGACGACACCGTTGGAAACACTCTGGTATCTGCTTCTACCCTTCAGAAGGATGTAAAAGCTGAGCTTGAGAAAACCAACAACGTTGATGCAGCAGCATATCTTGGAAAAGTTATCGCAGAGAAAGCCCTTGAGAAAGGAATCAAAGAGGTTGTATTTGACCGTGGCGGATTCATTTATCAGGGTAAGATTGCAGCACTGGCTGAGGCAGCCCGTGAGGCAGGACTGGAATTTTAGAGGAGGAGGAGACATAACATGAGACATGAGATCATTGATGCAAGTCAGTTAGAACTGACTGATAAAGTCGTATCAATTAAGCGTGTTAGTAAGACCGTCAAAGGCGGACGTAGCATGCGTTTCACGGCTCTGGTAGTCGTTGGTGACGGAAACGGTCACGTAGGCGCCGGTCTTGGAAAAGCCACTGAAATTCCGGAAGCTATCCGTAAGGGCAGAGAAGATGCCGTTAAGAAGCTTGTAACCGTCGCACTGGATGACAATAAGAGTATTCCGCATGACAACTTTGGTAAGTTCGGAAGTGCTTCCGTACTGCTGAAGAAATCCCCGGAAGGTACCGGTATCATCGCAGGAGGTCCTGCACGTGCCGTTGTAGAGCTTGCTGGTATCAAGAATATCCGTACCAAATCTCTGGGATCAAACAATAAACAGAATGTTGTACTGGCTACTATCGAAGGTCTGGCTGGTCTGACCTCTCCGGAGGAGATCGCTAAGAAACGTGGTAAGTCTGTTGACGAGATCATGGCATAAGGAGGAGAATGAAAATGGCAGAGAAATTAAAGATCACATTAGTAAAATCTCCTATCGGCGCTATCCCGAAGCAGAAAGCTACGGTAGAAGCTCTTGGTCTTAAGAAAGTAAACAAGACTGTTGAGATGCCGGATAACGATGCAGTTCGTGGAATGATCTGGCATGTAAGACACTTAGTAAAAGTGGAAGAAATCTAATTATCAGACAGTAAGGAGGTGCCACAATGGACTTATCGAATTTACAGTACGCTGAAGGCTCCAGACAGAGCAATAACTTCAGAAGAGGCCGTGGACACGGTTCAGGAAACGGTAAGACAGCAGGTAAAGGTCATAAGGGTCAGAAAGCTCGTTCAGGAGCTCCGAGACCGGGCTTTGAAGGCGGTCAGATGCCTTTATACAGAAGACTTCCGAAGAGAGGCTTTACTAATCGCAATACAAAAGAGATCGTTGCAATTAACTTAAGCGCTCTGGAAAGATTCGAAAATGACAGTGTAGTTTCTGTTGAGACTCTTATTGCAGAGGGTGTTGTTAAAAACCCGAAAGACGGAGTTAAGATCCTTGGAAATGGAGAGTTAACCAAGAAACTCACTGTACAGGCAAACGCTTTTTCTGCAAGTGCAGCAGCTAAAATTGAGGCTCTTGGTGGAAAAGCAGAGGTGATCTAATGCTTAAAACGCTGCGGAATGCATTTAAAATTGAAGATATTCGCAAGAAACTGATCTTCACTTTTTTAATGTTAATCGTTGTACGGTTTGGTTCCCAGCTTCCAATCCCAGGTGTAAACAGAACTTATTTCCAGGAATGGTTCGCAAGACAGACCGGTGACGCATTCAATTTTTTTGATGCGTTCACCGGCGGTTCTTTTACCAGCATGTCTTTATTTGCACTTGGTATTACACCGTACATCACATCTTCCATTATTGTACAGCTTCTGACCATCGCTATTCCGAAACTGGAAGAGATGCAGAAGGATGGAGAGGATGGAAGAAAGAAGATTCAGACCATTTCACGTTATTTGACGGTTGCACTGGCTCTCATCGAAGGTATTGCAATGACGATCGGATTTGGCGGAAGAGGATTGCTGGAATCCTTTAACGTACCGAATTGCATTGTTGTCGTGGCCGCTATGACAGCTGGAAGTGCATTCCTTATGTGGATTGGTGAAGAAATCACGGAATATGGTGTGGGCAACGGTATTTCCATCGTGCTCCTGATCAATATCGTGTCCAGAATCCCGGATGATTTTGTGACACTGTATGATCAGTTCATGAAAGGGAAGACAATCCTGAATGCAGTACTCGCTGCAGTCATTATCATTGCAGTTGTTCTTGTTACGGTTGTATTCGTTATCATCCTTCAGGATGGTGAAAGAAGAATTCCGGTACAGTATGCAAAGAAAATGCAGGGCCGCAAGATGGTAGGCGGACAGTCCACGAATATCCCGCTGAAGGTAAATACTGCAGGAGTTATCCCCGTTATCTTCGCTTCTTCCCTGATGAGTTTCCCGGGAGTCATTGCTTCTCTTCTGGGCAAAACAGGAGGAACAGGTATCGGTTCCAAGATTCTGGCTGGATTAAGCCAGTCAAGCTGGTGTGATCCCAGCAGACCTATCTATTCTATCGGTCTTGTGGTATATATTGTGCTGGTAGTATTCTTTGCATACTTCTACACATCCATTACCTTCAATCCGATCGAGATTTCCAATAATATGAAGCGCCAGGGTGGATTCATTCCAGGTATTCGTCCGGGTAAGCCGACTACGGAATATCTCAGCAAGATTTTAAATTACATTGTATTTATCGGTGCAGTAGGACTGATTATAGTATGTGTGATCCCGATCGTATTCAATGGTGTCTTTGGCGCTAATGTATCCTTCGGAGGCACGTCCATCATCATCATTGTAGGAGTTGTTCTGGAAACATTAAAACAGATCGAATCCCAGATGCTGGTACGTTACTATAAAGGTTTTCTGAACGATTAGTCGATACAGAAAAAAGCCTGTACGGAAGTGCCAGAATGGTAATTTTGTACAGGCTATTTTAAAATGCATAAACTGGTATAAATTGGAGACACTATTATGAAAATTATTATGTTAGGAGCTCCCGGAGCTGGAAAAGGAACACAGGCTAAAAAAATCGCTGAGAAGTGTGGTATTCCGCACATTTCCACAGGAGATATTTTCCGTGCAAATATTAAAAACGGAACTGAGCTTGGAAAAAAAGCGAAAACTTACATGGATCAGGGACTGCTTGTTCCGGATGAACTGGTATGCGATCTGGTAGTAGACAGAATTCAGCAGGATGACTGCAAAAAAGGTTACATTCTGGATGGATTTCCACGTACGATCCCGCAGGCAGAAAGTCTTGACAAGGCACTGCAGGCAATTGGTGAGAAAATGGACTATGCCATTGACGTTGAAGTTCCGGACGAGAATATCGTTAAGAGAATGGGCGGACGCCGTGCCTGCGTAGGCTGCGGAGCTACCTATCATCTGGTATATGCACCGACCAAAAAAGAGGGAATCTGTGATGTATGCGGCGGCGAGCTGATTCTTCGTGATGATGATAAGCCAGAGACCGTTCAGAAACGTCTTGGCGTATATCATGAGCAGACCCAGCCGCTGATTGATTATTATAAGAATCAGGGAATCTTAAGAGAAGTAGACGGCTCTGTCGATATGGAGGATGTCTTCAAGGAGATTCTGAACATTCTGGGAGTATAAGAAATGTCAGTTACGATTAAATCTGCAAGAGAAATTGAATTGATGCGGGAAGCCGGCCGCCTGCTGGAGATAGTCCATGATGAGATGGCAAAGATCATCAGACCGGGTATTTCCACAATGGAAATTAATGAGTGCGGAGACAAAACCATCCGTCGTCTTGGCTGCACCCCGAATTTCCTGAATTACGGCGGTTTTCCGGCCTCTATCTGTGTTTCAGTCAATGAAGAAGTTGTTCACGGCATTCCGCGCCGCGATCACATTCTGAAAGAAGGAGATATCGTAAGCCTGGATGCAGGACTCATCTACAAAGGATATCATTCTGATGCAGCGAGAACCCATGCGGTAGGCAAGGTAAGCCCGGAAGTTCAGAAACTGATGGATGTGACGAAACAAAGCTTTTTCGAAGGAATCAAACAGGCAAAAGCAGGAAATCATCTTTTTGATATTTCCGCAGCCATTGATGATTACGTAAGCGGATTCGGTTACGGAATTGTACAGGATCTGGTAGGTCATGGAATTGGAACCAATCTTCATGAAGATCCTCAGATTCCGAACTTCCGTCAGAAACGCCACGGTATCAAACTGGTGCCGGGTATGACACTGGCCATTGAGCCCATGATCAATATGGGAACCTGGAAAGTCAAATGGCTGGATGATGAATGGACCGTTATCTCAGAAGACCATTCTCCGTCCGCACATTATGAGAACACGGTTCTCATCACTGACGGCGAGCCGGAGATCCTGACTCTTCATCAGTAGATCCTCTTAAGGGAGAATGATCTATGGTAAAGATGGAAGCGGGAATGCTGGCCAGAAGCAAGGCTGGCCATGACCGAAACAGAATCTATGTCATAATCCGCGCAGATGCGGAATATGTATGGTTAGCAGACGGGGTTCACCGGACAGCGGAGAATCCGAAAAAGAAAAAACGCAGACATGTCCAGGTAATACACCGGACAATGGAGGAATAAAAATGTCTAAAGCAGATGCAATTGAAATCGAAGGAACTGTAATTGAGAAACTCCCCAACGCTACCTTCCAGGTAGAGCTGGAGAATGGACACAAAGTACTGGCACATATCAGTGGTAAACTCCGGATGAACTTCATCCGTATCCTGCCGGGTGATAAAGTGACCATCGAGCTCTCCCCGTATGATCTGTCCAAGGGACGTATTATCTGGAGAGATAAATAGGAAAGTAAATATGATTGTATAAGACAGGTTCGTTACGGATCTGTCTTTTTTGAAATTTTCAAAAAAACTCTTGCAATTTGGAAATTGATATGCTACTATACTCTAGTATGATTTTCACGGGATCATTGCGCCTGTTTTTTGTGCGCATTTCAGTGGTTTTTGTGAAGATCGGAAACAAGAAATGCCTTGTTTTCTTTAAATTTCTGCTTCAAAACCCAGTGGTGGGAAGACAAAAGAAAACGCAAGATGTGAAAGGAGGATTTTTACGATGAAAGTAAGATCATCTGTAAAACCCATTTGCGAGAAATGCAAAATCATCAAAAGAAAAGGTAGTATCAGAGTAATTTGCGAGAATCCGAAGCACAAACAGCGTCAGGGCTAATTCGCGAACTGTGATTCTTGTGGAAAATTATTTTTGTGCGGCTGCACGGGATGCCTTTAAACAGCAGGTATCTTCGTGATTACAAAATAGATTTGACCAGGATTATTCACAATGATATTGCTTAAAACGGAGAAATGCGGATGCAGAGTATCTGAAAGGTCGGGTATTTATCCGGCTGGATGCGCCAAAAGAGCGTGTCTCATTTAGGAAAGTGTCAACGGGCACCTATTAAAAAACGCCCGGAACCCAATTTTTTATTAGGAGGAATAATCACAATGGCTCGTATTGCTGGTGTAGATTTACCGAGAGAAAAACGTGTTGAGATCGGTCTGACTTACATCTTCGGAATCGGAAGAGTAAGCTCCAATCGTATTCTTGCACAGGCTGGGGTTAACCCGGATACCCGTGTCAGAGATCTGACTGACGATGAGGTTAAAAGAATCAGTGCTGTTATCGACGAGACTCAGACCGTCGAGGGTGATCTGAAGAGACAGATCGCTATGGATATCAAGAGACTTCAGGAGATCGGATGCTATAGAGGTGTTCGTCATCGTAGAAGCCTTCCGGTTCGTGGTCAGAAAACTAAGACCAATGCAAGAACCAGAAAAGGTCCGAAGAAGACTGTTGCTAATAAGAAGAAATAAGTAGTACCCTGTTAATCGATAGAATGTATTTAAGAAAGTAGGTTAGTTTAGAAATGGCTAAAGTTACGAAAAAAGTGACAAAAAAGCGTATCAAGAAAAACGTTGAACGCGGACAGGCACATATCCAGTCATCTTTTAATAACACAATCGTTACCCTGACAGATGCAGAAGGTAACGCACTGAGCTGGGCAAGTGCCGGTGGTCTTGGTTTTAGAGGTTCAAGGAAATCTACTCCTTACGCTGCTCAGACGGCTGCTGAGACTGCTACCAAAGCAGCTCTTATTCACGGTCTGAAGACTGTAGATGTATTTGTAAAAGGACCTGGTTCAGGAAGAGAAGCTGCAATCCGTGCACTTCAGGCTTGTGGACTTGAGGTTGTCAGCATCACAGACGTTACTCCGGTACCGCACAACGGATGCCGGCCGCCGAAACGCAGAAGAGTTTAATAGGAGGGTATGAAAGATGGCAGTAAATAGAACACCTGTCCTTAAAAGATGCCGGTCCCTTGATCTGGACCCGATCTATTTAGGAATTGATAAAAAATCTAACAGACATTCTCAGAGAGGCAATAAGAAGATTTCCGAGTACGGACTTCAGCTGAGAGAGAAACAGAAAGCAAAATTCATCTACGGTGTACTTGAGAAACCTTTCCGTAATTACTACAAAAAGGCTGATCGTATGAAAGGTATGACCGGTGAGAACCTGATGGTTATGCTTGAGACCAGACTGGATAACGTAATCTTCCGTCTTGGATTTGCAAGAACCCGTCAGGAGGCAAGACAGATCGTTGACCACAAACACGTTCTTGTAAACGGAAAACAGGTTAACATCCCGTCTTATCTTGTAAAAGCTGGTGACACTGTAGAGATCAAAGAGTCCTGCAAAGGATCTGATCGTTACAAAGCTGTACTTGAGACCACCGCTGGAAGACTTGTTCCGGAGTGGCTTGAGTCCGATCAGGAGAACCTGAAAGGTGTAGTTAAAGAGCTCCCGACCAGAGACATGATCGATGTCCCGGTAAACGAGATGCTTATCGTCGAGCTGTATTCCAAGTAATTTGTCGCCTAACACAGAACAGGAGGGGCTTTTCGTGGTGGTATTTAATAAACCCAAGATTGAAATAGCAGATATTTCAGAAGATAAAAAATATGGTAAGTTCGTTGTTGAACCATTGGAAAGAGGCTATGGTACGACCCTCGGCAACTCCCTGAGAAGAATTATGCTGTCCTCCCTGCCGGGCACTGCAGTAAGCCAGGTAAAGATTGACGGCGTACTTCATGAATTCAGCTCTATCCCGGGCGTTAAAGAAGATGTGACTGAGATCATCATGAACATCAAGAGCCTTTCCATCAAGAATAACAGCGATTCAGAGGAAGCAAAGGTCGCTTACATTGATTTTGAAGGTGAAGGTGTAGTCACTGCTGGAGATATCCAGTGTGATCCGGATATTGAGATCCTCAATCCGGATCTGGTGATCGCTCACTTAAACGGCGGCGCAGACAGCAAGCTTTATATGGAGCTGACCATTACCAAGGGAAGAGGTTATGTAAGCGCAGACAAGAATAAGAATGACGAGCTTCCGATTGGTGTGATTGCAGTGGATTCCATCTACACACCGGTGGAGCGTGTAAATCTTACAGTACAGAATACTCGTGTCGGACAGGTTACCGACTATGATAAACTGACTCTGGACGTGTACACCAATGGTACACTGGCTCCGGACGAGGCTGTCAGCCTTGCAGCAAAGGTTCTGAGCGAGCATTTAAGCTTGTTCATTGATCTTTCCGAAAATGCAAAACAGGCAGAGATCATGGTTGAGACTGAGAGCGATGAGAAAGAAAAAGTTCTTGAGATGAACATCGATGAGCTGGAGCTTTCCGTACGTTCTTACAATTGTCTGAAGAGAGCAGGAATCAATACTGTAGAAGAGCTTTGCAACCGCACTTCTGAGGATATGATGAAGGTTCGTAACCTTGGTCGTAAATCTCTGGAAGAGGTACTTGCAAAACTGAAAGAACTTGGTCTGGAGTTAAACCAGAGCGAGGAGTAAGGAATGATAACTGCCCGCATTAGTAAGTCCGATGAGCGTAATGCGGGTAGATGTATGTAAGTTGAAGCCAGACCCCTGGACAGTAAGTCCGATGAAGCGTGTGCAGGGGCGCAACCAAATGGAGGAAAATAAAAATGGCAAAATATAGAAAACTCAGCAGAACTGCTGCACAGAGAAAAGCATTACTCAGAGGTCAGGTAACTGCACTGCTGGCTAATGGCAAAATCGTTACTACTGAGGCTAAGGCTAAAGAGATCCGCAAGATCGCTGAAGGTCTGATCGCTCTTGGCGTAAAAGAGAAAGATAATTTCGAGACTGTAAAAGTTACCGCTAAAGTTGCTCGTAAAGACAAAGATGGTAAGAGAGTCAAAGAAGTTGTTGATGGAAAGAAAGTAACTGTTTATGATGAAGTTGAGAAAGAGATCAAAAAAGATCTTCCGTCCAGACTTCATGCAAGAAGACAGATGCTGAAAGTTCTCTACACCGTTAAAACTCCGGTAGAGGGAAGCAAAAAGACCAAAGAAGTAGATATGGTTGCTAAGATCTTCGATGAGATCGCACCGAAATACGCTGGAAGAAACGGCGGATATACCCGTATCGTTAAAATCGGCCAGAGAAAAGGTGACGCAGCTATGGAAGTTCTTCTGGAGCTCGTTTAATTTAAGTTTGAACCTTTTGAACCGCAGGAACAAATTCCTGCGGTTTTTTTATGATACAGGAATTGCCATCTAAGTAGAAATCTTCTATAATGGATACAAACAGGGAAAGGCAGGTATCTCATATGGATATTCTTTGGAGCGATCGGAAAAGATGGACATTTTTTGGACTTCCGTGGACATTTACAAAATACATTTGTACGTCGGAAAAATTTATTGTAGAATCCGGAGTTTTTTCTAAAAAAGAGGAGGAGATCCGGCTGTACCGTATTATGGATCTGACACTGGAGCGGTCTTTCGTACAGAGACTGTTTGGACTGGGAACCATTACCTGCGATACGGTAGATAAATCTACCCCAAAACTGTGCATTAAAAATGTAAAGGACTCCAGACGGGTCAAAGAACTGATTTCAGAGGCGGTAGAAAAAGAACGTGTGAAAAAACGGGTATCTTCCCGCGAATATATGACAGTGGATGATGATTGTGATTGCGACTGTGACTGTGATCACGATCATGAGGAGGATTAATCAAAATGATAAACGAGACCATGTATGGCCTTGGAAGTAAGAGCTCCGTTATTCGCGAGCTCTTTGCTTATGGTCTGGAGAGAAAAAAAGTTGTAGGAGAGGACAAGGTATATGATTTCAGTCTGGGAAATCCCAGCATTCCGGCACCCCATGAGGTAAAAGATGCACTACTGAAGCTTCTGGAAGAACCAGCAGAGGTGCTGCACAGTTATTCTCCGGCATCTGGTGATCCAAAAGCAAAGCAGATGCTGGCAGAATCTGTAAACCGCAGATTTGAAACCCATTTCAGCGGGGATAATTTCTATATGACAGTGGGTGCTGCGGCCTCTCTTAATATCAGCATTCATGCCATCACCAATCCAGGGGATGAGTTTATCACCTTTGCACCGTTCTTCCCGGAATACACGGTTTGGGTGGAAAATGCAGGGGCAAAGCTGCTCATTACTCCGGCTGATACAGAGAGTTTTCAGATAGATTTTGAAGCTTTTGAGAAACTTTTGAGTCCGAAGACGAAGGGCATTATTATTAATTCTCCGAATAATCCAAGCGGCGTCGTTTATTCGGAGGATACGATTATCAAATTGTCTAAAGTGCTTTGTAAGAAAGAAAAAGAGTATGGACATACTATTTATCTGATTGCCGATGAACCTTATCGTGAGATTGTGTATGATGGACTGAATGTACCATATATTCCGAAATATTATAATGACACATTTGTATGTTATTCTTACAGCAAATCCCTGTCTTTACCGGGTGAGCGCATTGGTTATATCATCGTGCCGGATGAGATGGCAGATTCCAAACGTGTGATGGCTGCGGTAAATGGTGCAGGACGTGCGCTGGGCTTTGTATGTGCGCCGGTGTTGTTCCAGAAAGCGGTTGCCATGTGTGCGGATGTACCAAGTGATATTGAGGCTTATGCTCGAAATAAAGATCTTCTTTACAATGGTCTGACAAGGCTCGGCTATGACTGCGTACGGCCTCAGGGAGCATTCTATCTTTTTGTGAAATCTCCGGAGAAGAGCGGAGATGCAGGAGAGTTCTCTGAGCGTGCAAAGAAGCATGATGTACTGGTAGTTCCCAGTGACAGTTTCGGATGCCCCGGGTATGTAAGAATCTCTTACTGTGTGGCAGAGAAGACAATTCTGGATTCCCTGCCGGTATTTAAGGCGATTATGGAAGAACTGAAGGCAGAAAATTAGAGAATGATGGATGATACAGAAAAAAGCCGGATTTGGCAGAAAATAACGGAATATGCAGAAGCTTCCGCATCAGAATTGTCAGAACTTCGGCGAGACTTTCATCGGCATCCGGAACCGGGCTGGATGGAATTTCGGACATCTGGCAGAATTGCGGATTTATTACATCTATATGGCTGCGATGAGGTGCTGACGGATCAACAGGTATGTAAAGCAGAAGCGCGTATGGGGGTACCGGAAGGCGGTGGCATGACAGGTGTGATCGGTATGCTGCATTGTGGAATGGGTCCCACGGTAGCGTTGCGATTTGACATAGATGCACTTCCTGTAAGGGAGTGTGAAGAACTGGATCATTTTCCTGCTCAGGAGGGCTTTCGATCTGAGCACGCGGGGTATATGCATGCCTGCGGACATGATGGGCATATCACCGTAGGTTTAGGTACTGCGAAACTATTGTGTCAGATGAGAGAACAGCTTCACGGAACGATAAAGTTTATTTTCCAGCCAGCAGAGGAAGGTGTTCGAGGAGCCCGGGCAATTGTGGAGAATGGTCACCTGGAGGATGTCGACTTTCTGCTTGCCGCTCATATGTATGGAGGGTCTGAGCAGCATCCGTGTGGTATCTGTATAACAGCGGGTCATGGACTGGCTACCACAAAGCTGGATGTGGATTTTCATGGGAAAGCATCCCATGCGGCGGCAGCGCCAGAACAGGGAAATAATGCATTGCTGGCAGCAGCGACTGCAGTATTGAATTTACAGGCCATTCCACAACATGGGAAGGCGGATACGAGAATCAATGTAGGAAAGCTGGTTGCGGGAAGCGGGCGAAATATTATCTGTGATGCTGCTCACATGGAATTGGAAGTAAGGGGAAAGACGTCGGAAGCCAATCAGTATATGCAGACCTATGCAGAGCGAATTGTCAAGTGTGCAGCGGAAATGCATGGTTGTACGGTAGAGACACATCTCATGGGTACAGCACTGAGCAGCAGTAATTCATCGGAGCTGAACGAACGATTGGAACAGGTATGTGCTGAGCAGCTGAATATTCCGGTATGGCGCGACCCGGAAGCCTTCTCTAATGTGAGTGAAGATTTTTCCTGTATGTCGGAAGCGGTGAGATCCCATGGCGGACAGGCTTGTTATTTCCTGAATGTGAGCAGATGCTCAGCACCTCTTCACAATGACCGGTTTGATTTTCAGGAAAAAGCATTGATGAATGGAGTGAAAGCGTTCTGCGGCGTGACAGCAGAACTGCTGAAAACTTAATAGAAGATAAAAAAGGCGGTTTCCCCGATAAGAGGAAATCGCCTTTTTGAAAACATGATTATTTTGTCTCCGGTTCCGGATAATCCACGCCAAATGTCTCCACGGTGACAGTTTTCATCACCTGAGGAACAATCGGACGATCACGGAAATCTGTATCGCATTCTGCGATCTTATTTACCACATCCATGCCCTCGGTTACCTTACCGAAAGCAGCGTATGCGCCGTCCAGATGAGGAGCATCTTTGTGCATGATGAAGAACTGGCTTCCTGCACTGTCCGGATGCATGGCTCTTGCCATGGAAAGGACGCCTGCGCTGTGTTTCAGATCATTTTTAAAACGGTTCTGGTTGAACTCTCCTTTAATGGAGTATCCAGGACCACCCATGCCGGTTCCGTCCGGGCATCCGCCCTGGATCATGAAGCCTTCGATGACGCGATGGAAAATCAGACCGTTGTAGAAGCCTTTGTTTACCAGGCTGATAAAGTTATTCACGGTGTTCGGAGCGATCTCCGGATAAAGTTCTGCTTTGATGATATCACCATTTTCCATTTCGATGGTAATAACAGGATTCTGTGCCATATGAAAAATCTCCTTTAAAATAAATAGTCTCCGGCGGATTGAAAATCCTCACGGGTTCATTTAGTATTATTGTAACGGATTTTGAGCGGAAGGTAAAGGACAGATATGAAGGAAAATGAGAGCGACTGGGAACTGGACCCGGAATTTGAAAAAAGAGATGCACTTCGAAAAGCGGGAATTCCGGTGGAGATCGCAAGAACTGACCAGCTGCTGATCAGAGAAACCATCGATTCGGATATTTCGGAATTATATCGGATCGGGACAGATCAGGCTGTGAGAAAATATATTGCGCCCATGCAGCCGACACTGGAAGAGGAAATAGTCTATACAAAAGCTTATGTAAGGCATATGTATGCCTTTTATGACTTTGGCCTGTGGACGGTGCTGGAAAAGGATGCTTACGGACAGGAACGTGTCATTGGCCGGGCAGGACTTTTCCCATCAGAACGGCTGGCCGGGCAGATTGAGATGGGATATATGATCGCCCCCGAATGCCAGGGAAATGGATATGGAAAAGAAACAGCGGAGACGGTGCTGCGCTATGCATTTAACGTGCTGGATCTGGAGAAAGTGCATCTCTTTGCGGAGAAAGAAAACAAAGCTTCTGTGAAACTGGCAGAAACCCTGCTTATCAAAGTCCCTGGCGGACAAAAGGAAAAGTGGCAGGATCTTGCGCATTTTTGGTGGGAGAATCAGAATTTTTCTTGAATTTTCAAGGTTTCTTGATATAATGTAATGAGCGCAAAAGAAAAGAAAGCACCACCGTAGGTGGTATTTTCTTTTCTTGCGCCATTAGCGAGTGAACCGCCTGCGTAGCAGGCAGTAAGCGCGACAGCGCGGGTTCACGAGGCTGTAAAAGAAGATTTTATTGGGAGGCAGTATGATCAGGGCAGAGAACGTAACATTTGATTATGAGAGTATGGACGAAGAGGGCAACGTAGAGTCCAGAAAACGTGCGGTAAACCATGTGAATCTGGAGATACAGTCCGGGCAGTTCATCGCGGTACTGGGCCATAACGGTTCCGGTAAATCCACGTTTGCGAAGCATATCAATGCCCTGCTGACCCCGACAGAGGGAACGCTCTGGGTAGAAGGAATGAATACTAGGGATGAGAGTGAACTTTGGAACATTCGGCAGAATGCGGGAATGGTATTTCAGAATCCGGATAACCAGATTATCGGAACAATCGTAGAAGAAGACGTGGGATTTGGCCCGGAGAATCTGGGCGTGCCTACCGATGAGATCTGGCAGCGGGTGGAAGAAAGCTTAAAAGCAGTTGGTATGTATAAATACCGAAAACATTCTCCTAATAAACTGTCTGGTGGACAGAAGCAGCGTGTGGCAATTGCAGGCGTCATGGCTATGCATCCTCGCTGTATCGTGTTGGATGAGCCGACCGCTATGCTGGACCCCCACGGCAGAAAGAGTGTCATAGAGACCGTCAAAAAGTTAAATAAGGAAGAAGGCATCACGGTTATACTCATTACCCACTATATGGAAGAGGTCATTGAGGCAGACCATGTCTTTGTCATGGATGACGGAAATCTTGTCATGGATGGAACTCCAAGAGAAGTATTCTCACAGGTGGAGAAGCTGA
Source organism: Hominiventricola filiformis (assembly GCF_020686965.1). NCBI lineage: Bacteria > Bacillati > Bacillota > Clostridia > Lachnospirales > Lachnospiraceae > Hominiventricola > Hominiventricola filiformis. Next base: position 136,071 of record NZ_JAJEPS010000008.1, read on the forward strand.
AAGAACTTCGTTTGGATGTACCGCAGGCAACCTTGCTTGCATATGAATTGCAGAAGAAAGGATTCCCTCTGCGCGATGGCATTCTGAGTAATGAGGAACTGGTGGAAGAATTATGTCAATTAAAGTTAAAAATGTAAATTATACCTATTCCGAGGGAACTGCATATGAGATGCATGCGCTCAAAAATATCAATCTGGAAATTCCGGATGGGCAGTTTGTGGGTCTCATTGGCCACACCGGTTCTGGAAAATCCACGTTGACACAACATTTGAATGGATTGACAAAGGCGACCAGCGGAAAGATTTATTTTAATGGAAAAGATATCTATGGAGAAAATTTTTCCATGAAGGAACTGCGCAGCAAAGTCGGACTGGTGTTCCAGTACCCGGAGCATCAGCTCTTTGAGATCGATGTACTGACGGATGTGTGCTTTGGTCCGAAGAATTTGGGGTGCAGTAAAGAAGAGGCTGAGGAACGGGCGAAGAAAGCCCTCCGTATGGTTGGCATGGGAGAAGAATATGATAAATGTTCTCCTTTTGAGCTGTCCGGCGGTCAGAAGCGTCGTGTGGCCATTGCTGGTGTACTGGCTATGGATCCGGAAGTGTTGATTCTGGACGAGCCGACGGCAGGACTTGACCCAAGAGGCCGGGATGAAATTCTGGATCAGATCAGTTATCTTCAGAAAGAGAGAGGAATCACGGTAATTCTGGTTTCCCATAGTATGGAAGATGTGGCCAGATATGTGGATCGCCTGATTGTTATGAACCAGGGAGAGGTACGTTTTGACGGGACACCCAAGGAAGTGTTTCGTCATTATAAAGAATTGGAGGAGATCGGACTTGCGGCGCCGCAGGTAACGTATCTCATGCAGGAGTTGAAGGAAAAAGGTGCGTCTGTGGATACGGAGGCAACCACAGTAGAGGAAGCTGCGGAGACCATTGAAAAATGGCTGCGACAGAGGTGAAAATAATATGATTCGAGATATAACATTAGGACAGTACTATCCGGCAAAATCCGTGATCCATCAGCTGGATCCACGGGTGAAGCTGGTAGCAACCATGCTGTATGTCATTTCCCTTTTTGTGGCGAAGGGAATTTTAGGATACGTAATTGCTACGATTTTTCTGGCCATTGTGATCAAAACATCCAAAGTGCCATTTAAATTTATTACAAAGGGTCTGAAAGCAATCGTCATGCTGTTGATGATTACCGTGGTATTTAATCTGTTTTTGATTGATGGAGACGTGGTTCTCTGGCATTTCGGATTTTTGAAAATTACGGATAAAGGTCTGAAGACCGCCGTTTTTATGGCGATCCGTTTGATTTACCTGATCATCGGTTCTTCGATTATGACGTTGACGACCACGCCGAATGATCTGACAGACGGTCTGGAAAAATTACTGGGGCCGCTGAAAAGGGTCCATGTACCGGTGCATGAAGTGTCTATGATGATGTCCATCGCACTTCGTTTTATTCCGATTTTACTGGAAGAGACGGATAAAATTATGAAAGCGCAGATCGCCAGAGGAGCAGATTTTGAATCCGGTGGTCTGATTCAGAAAGCAAAGGCTATGATTCCTCTGCTGGTGCCGCTGTTTATCTCTGCGTTCCGTCGGGCAAATGATCTTGCCATGGCCATGGAAGCGCGCTGCTACCACGGAGGGGATGGGCGTACCAAGATGAAACCACTGCATTATGAGAGCTGTGACAGGATGGCTTATGTGGCAGTCTGGGCATACATGGCAGCCATGGTAGTATTTGGAAGACTGATCTATCACTATATTTCGTTTATATAGGAAAGGAATCCGTATGAAACGTGTGAAACTGGTGGTGGCCTATGACGGCACCAATTACCGGGGATGGCAGGTACAGAATAATGGAGAAACAATTGAATCCATGCTGAACCGTGCCATCAGCAGTCTGACAGGGGAAGAAATCCATGTAATGGGTTCCAGCCGGACAGATTCCGGTGTGCATGCCATGGGAAATGTGGCAGTGTTTGATACAGAAGCCAGGATGGCAGCAGATAAATTTTCTTATGCGTTGAATCAACGTCTTCCGGAGGATATCCGGATTCAGAATTCCTGTGAAGTGCCTCTGGATTTTCATCCAAGATACCAAAAAACAGTGAAAACTTATGAATACCATATTCTGAACAGGGAGTTCCCGCTTCCTGCCTATCGATTGAATGCACATTTTACGTATCGGCCGCTGGATATTGCACGGATGCAGGAGGCGGCGCGTTATCTGGAAGGAGAGCATGATTTTCAGAGTTTTTGTGCAGCAGGCGCCCAGGTGAAAACTACGGTTCGAACTATCTATGAATTAACTGTGGAAAAAGAGGGCGATCTGATTGTGATTCGAATTACGGGAAATGGATTTCTCTACAATATGGTTCGAATTATTGCAGGAACACTAATGAAAGTCGGTATGGGCGAATGGGAGCCGGAGCGGATGACGGAAATTCTGGAAGGCCGTGACCGGAAGCTGGCAGGACCGACGGCGCCGGCCAAAGGTCTGACGCTTATGGAGATACATTTTAAGGGAGAAAAAGAATAATGGAAGAAAATAAGATGGGCGTCATGCCCATAGGGAAACTGATTGTTACGATGTCCCTGCCTATCATGATATCCATGCTGGTGCAGGCATTGTATAATGTAGTGGACAGTGTTTTTGTGGCACGGATTGATGAATATGCCCTGACTGCAGTGTCCATGGCATTTCCAATTCAAAATCTGATGATTGCAGTCAGTGTAGGAACGGCAGTGGGTGTCAATGCACTGCTGGCTCGTTATCTTGGGGCGAAAGATTATGAAAAGGTAAATAAGATTGCAGAAAATGCTGTTTTTCTGGCAATCATGAGTTACCTGGTGTTTTTATTGGTAGGACTGTTCCTGGCAGAGCCGTTTTACAGAAGCCAGACAGATATCGAAGAAATCGTGCAGTACGGCCGACAGTATATTTCCATCTGCTGTTGTCTGTCTTTTGGTGTCTTTATCCAGATTATGTTTGAACGTCTGCTTCAGGCAACAGGAAAGACGGTGTATACCATGTGTACGCAGGGCGTAGGAGCGCTTACCAATATTATTCTGGACCCGATCCTCATTTTTGGTATGTTTGGTCTGCCGCGTATGGGAGTGGCCGGAGCCGCCGCAGCAACAGTTGCAGGACAGATGGTGGCAGCAGTGCTGGCTGTGAGTCTGAATCATTTGAAAAATAAAGAAGTACGGATTCAGATGAAAGGTTTCCGTCCGAATCCGGAGATCATTGGACAGATCTATGAGATCGGGCTGCCGGCTATCGTCATGCAGGCAATTGGCTCAGCCATGAACTACGGTATGAACCGGATTCTCATCACGTTTTCCTCTACAGCAACAGCAGTCTTCGGCGTGTACTTCAAACTGCAGAGTTTTGTCTTTATGCCGGTATTCGGACTGAACAACGGAGTCACTCCAATTATTGCCTATAATTACGGTGCACAGAGCAGAGAACGTGTGGTAAGTGCTATTCGTCATGTTGTGACTTATGCAGTAATTGTCATGTTGCTTGGACTGGCTGCCTTCCAGTTGTTACCGAAACAGCTTCTGCTCATGTTTGATGCGTCCGAGACGATGCTGGCTCTTGGTATTCCGGCCCTTCGGATTATCAGCCTGAGTTTTGTGCTGGCAAGCTTCGGTGTAGCAGCGAGTGGTGCATTTCAGGCACTTGGCAAATCTATCTACAGTATGTATGTATCTGTGGCAAGACAGCTGGTAGTATTGCTTCCGGCAGCATTCCTTCTGGCACAGACCGGGAGAGTGGAACTGGTGTGGTGGGCATTCCCCATCGCAGAACTTGTTTCCTTTGCAATGTCCGTAATTTTCATGGTGCATATTAACCGGAAAATCATCTCTAAAATTGGCAAAAAAAGCTGAAAAAACGGTTGACACAAGTCACGGTCTATCATATAATAATTAACTGTGACAACGCGAGAAAATATCTGATCCAATGCCCCGGTAAGATGTTTTTACGTATAAAAGCTACAAAACTTTGAATTTTAACAGGAGGTACACCTATGAACAGTTTCATGGCTAATCCAGCAAAAGTGGAAAGAAAATGGTACGTAGTTGACGCTACCGGATATACATTAGGCCGTCTGGCTTCTGAAGTAGCAAAAGTGCTGAGAGGAAAGAACAAACCGATCTTTACTCCGCATATCGATACTGGTGATTATGTAATCATCGTAAACGCAGAGAAAATCAAAGTGACCGGCAAAAAGCTTGATCAGAAGATTTACTATCATCATTCAGACTATGTAGGTGGTATGAAAGAGACCACTCTGAGAGAAATGCTTGCAAAGAAACCGGAGAAGGTTGTTGAGCTCGCAGTTAAAGGAATGCTTCCGAAAGGACCGCTCGGAAGAGAGATGTTCACCAAACTTCATGTTTATGCTGGTGCAGAGCATCCGCATACCGCTCAGAAACCGGAAGTTCTGACATTTTAATCAGGTAGGAAGAAGGAGGTAAATTATCATGGCTAAGACAAAATTCTATGGAACCGGAAGAAGAAAGAAATCCATCGCCAGAGTTTATCTGGTACCGGGAACCGGCAACATTACTGTAAATAAAAGAAGCATCGATGAGTATTTCGGACTGGAGACTCTGAAAGTTATCGTTCGTCAGCCGCTGGCAGCTACTGAGAACACCGAGAAATTCGACGTTCTGGTAAATGTTCGTGGTGGTGGTTACACCGGACAGGCAGGTGCTGTAAGACACGGTATCGCTCGTGCACTTGTACAGGCTGATCCGGAGTACAGACCGATCCTGAAAAAAGCAGGATTCCTGACTCGTGACCCGAGAATGAAAGAGCGTAAAAAATACGGTCTCAAAGCAGCTCGTCGCGCTCCGCAGTTCAGCAAGCGATAATTTGCAATTTTATAAGAATTTTTGGAAAGTCCTTAAAACCCAGTGTTTTAGGGGCTTTTCTTATATCTGCGTTTTCTTGAATTTTTGAAAAAAGTAGTGAATTTTTAACGGTAGGGTTGATTGAAATTCGAACTTCCAGTTTGAAGAGGTAACTTCCACCTTTCTGAAGATTGCAATACAAAGTATCAGTATTTTATATGTAATTGCTGTACAAAAAATGGAAAAATGGCCATAATGAAAGAACAGAAGCGAAAGCTTCTGAAAAAAAGCGTATCTCAACCGGAGGTCGAAATTAAAACGAAAATTCGGAACTTTTAACTTCTACCCCAGAAAACAGTGCATGGAATGATCTAAAAGGGTCTGATGTTCCGACCGATATGTGATTAGTTGAAAAGTTTTGGCAAATCGGAGTTTACCGAGTCTATAGGAACTTGAGATAGTTCTTATCAAGGGCGAAAGAAGATGCATACTAGAAAGAATCTTTTGGGGAAGCTGACAACTCCCGATTTACTTAACGATAGATTTGTAAATGGGATAAATGCTTGATTTTAGCGGACGCACCATAATGGTGACATGAGTTATTGAGGTGTTGCTTGAAGTTGTTCTAGTAATTTGTGATACTAAGGTTACATCTGCAGATGAACTAATTATGAAAGGAGCAGATTTAATATGGTCGAATTTGGCGAACAACTAAGAAGAGCGAGAGAAGAAAAGGGAATGACTCAACAGTCTCTTGCCGAGCAATTATATGTAACCAGACAGGCAGTATCAAGGTGGGAATGTGGGGATCGTTACCCTGATTTACTTACTACTAAAAAAATATCGCAGATTCTGGAAGTGAGTCTTGACGACCTGTTATCTGGAAAAGAAATGGAAAAAGTAGTAGAACGTAACCCTGTTATTGAAAAGAAAAGCGTCAATAACATAATGATAGCTCTTTATGCGTTTGTGGTAATTTCATTTTTTATCACTATTGTGGACATTATAATTAGATTCCCGTTGCAATCAGAGATGATTGATTATAATGATATTCAAGCGATTGTAATAAATGTATTGGCATTGCTTATTCAGATTGTTTTCTTTGCGTATGGTTTTGTTAATGCCATACAAGGAATGCTATCACCAAAAAGGATGGGTGCCGTAATTGTTGCATTTTTTGCTGCGACCTGTATTACTGGAACTGGAAATATGGTAATTAATTCAAATGTTCAGATTGTTTTATGGTGGATTGTTTTAATTATCCCGAATATAGTTGGTGCTGTAGTAACATTCGCTTATTTTGTTTCGGGTAAGAAAAGTAAGATATATTCTATAATAATTTATTTGGTTGCGATTTGGGGAATGTTCCGCATCATTTATTCAAATTATAATCTTATAGTTCATGCAAATCAGTATCTGTCTATGAATAGCACGGTTAGACTTGTACTTGAGATAGCAATACATTGTCTAGTAATATATCAAACGTATGTATTATGGATTAAACGCCAAAATGCAATAGACATAAGTTGATAGAAGAGTATATGTTCGATTTGATTTCATAAGCTGAGCATGATCCCGGTCATTTTTGACCAGCTTTCTTTTATATTATGTGTCTGGGAATAGTGAAAGAATGATTTTCAATAAAAATATAATCCCAAACAATGACCAGGCACCATTCCTGATACCTGGCCATGAAGCGAAGCAGAATCGAGGTCTTCCTGCGTTTGCAGATAACGATGATTACCTGGAGTACTCTTGTTGGAGCGCTTTGGCTATATGGAAGAGAAAGATGCTATTTTGCCCAACAGGCAGTCATTTTGGGCGAAAATATCGCGTTTTTCTGATGCGGCAGGGAACACTTGGACAGAGAGAGTCAGTAACTGGCTCTGGCATCCACAGAGAGAAGAATTGTTGGGTGCCAGGAGAAGTTTTATGGCTATCTGCCCGTTTCATCTGGCCGAGGTCGTGAAATACAGTAAAAAGAAGCTTGGAAAGTGAATTTGAAGAATCCCAAGACAGAACTGGAGCAGATTGAAGTACTGAAAAAGCATATTGCTCGGATACAGAATAATGAGAACTTGCCCGTTGTGCTGGTGCTAAAAGAACTTAGCTATCGCCAGAAAGAATATTTGATTCGTGAGAAGATTCCTTTTATTGTAGACGGAAAGCAAATATATTTGCTCTTTATGGAGGTGTATTTGCAGGAACGGTGCAGTGCAGAAAAATGCCACGGGAAGAAATACTTCCATCGGCGCAGATGCTTCTACTGTATTTCATTTATGGAGGCGCACAGGAACTATCCACAAGTCAGGCTGCGAAGGACTTGGAACTGACACCTACTTCTATATCAAGGGCATCGAGACAGCTTGAGGAAATGGTTCAATAGACACGGGCATTGATCTGACGAATGGGGGATGCTTTATGCCTTTGCAAATTATCAGAAACGATATTACAAAAATGAGAGTTGACGCAATCGTCAATGCTGCAAACACTTCTCTTTTGGGTGGCGGCGGTGTGGACGGCTGCATTCATCGTGCAGCCGGACCGGAGCTGCTTGCAGAGTGCAGTACGTTGCATGGCTGCGAGACCGGCAGCGCAAAAATGAGTCTGTGGAACTTTTTCTGTAAAATAATCTAGGCAAGGTCCTTCTATGATAAAATAATTATCATTAGGAGGGCCTTTTATTATGG
>NZ_JAJEPS010000009.1:0-137658 GCF_020686965.1 Hominiventricola filiformis
TAACAGTTACCTCATAGATATACTTGTCGTCTTTCGTCAGTTTGAAGCTATAATCAGTACCATAGGTTGCAGAATTAGCTGCCGTTACATCAGCTTTACCGTCACCCTCTACAGTAACTGTGTAAGTCTTCGGAGTCTTGGATGCTGCTTTGATATTCAGATTTCCGGTAACATTTTTAATTGTGAAAGTGCCGTCTCCATTATCCGTCGGAGTTACCGCATCTTCGCCCATCTTTGCATCAAATGTATAATCATAATGCGGATCTTTTGCAGTGAAGGTGTAATCAGCACCCGGCATTACGGTAGATTCTCCCTCGAAATTCTCATCCAAAGTAACCTGATATCCGCCAACAGAAACGGTTACTTTTGATGCTGCTGCAATCGTAGCATCCGGTGCATCATGTACAGTAGCACTTTCGGACTTATCAATCTTTGCTGCAGTTACACTTACCTCTGCATCTCCGGATGCTTTTCCGGTAAAGGTGAGAACCAGGTTGTCCGTTCCACAGGTCTTGTCATCGCCATAACCTGCGATAGTCAGAGTACCATTTTCATCTTTTACAGTTGCATCTGTATTAATTGCTTTGTATGCCAGTTTTGCAGCATCATAAGCTACATTAATGAAGTATGCATTGTAAGCAGTTTCGTTATCATTGGTCACAGTCAGAGTTACAGTCGCATCCTCACCGATATTAATCTTGCTGTCCTCGCCTGCAGAAATGGTGTACGCCTCAGTTACCGGCACATCCGGTTCATCCGGGCCTTCAGAAGTCTGCCATGCAAGAACCGGATAACCATTATTGATCTTTCCAAGATCCTTCTTGAATCCATCTCCCAGAGCAGCAAGAATATCTGCTGATTTCAGTTCTTCCTCAGTTTTTGCTACAGCTGCAGTTTTACTTGCGCGAAAACCAGATTTAATTCCTGCGCTTGCTGAAGTATCCAGATAATACAGATTCGTTGCTGTAACAATCTGTGTATGATATCCTCCAATCGCGCCCACATATACAGAACTTCCGGTTGCTTCACAGTTTATCGTACCTACATTGTAACAGTTTTCAATCTCATTAGAAATTGCCGGTGAAATTATGCTTGATGTAGAACCGCTATTTTTTGCTGCAATTCCTGCAACATAATCACTACTAGCACCACCGTTGATTGTTCCTGCATTATAACAGTTTCTAATAATTCCAGCCCAGCTTCCGGATCTCTCTGCAGACGTACTGTAAGAATATTCAAATTTATATGCAATTCCTCCTGCACCTTTTAATCCAGAGATCGTTGCAAGATTAGCAGAGTCTTCAATCGTAGTTCCCGCACCATAACAGGTAATACCGCCTGCTTGTCCATACAGAGAAGTAACATTTCCGGTATTGATACAGTTTTTAACGGTCACATTACTGCCAGTGCTTTCGAAAACTCCACCTGTAGCAGAACCACCTGTAATTGTTCCTCTGTTTTCACAGTTGCTGATCACAGTATCCGTAATATTGGAGTTATCACTGTAATAAGAAGAATATACCACAACGCCTGCAGCATTTCCCTTCGCATAAGAATTCGGATCATTCTCCACAGTAATATCTACATCATTGATAATATGATCAATGTTGCTTCCCTTTGCAGAACCAATTACACCACCTGCATAATATCTGGACATAGATGCCGTCTGATACTGCATGTCAACCACGAGCTGGCCATCTACTGTCAGATTTTTTACATTAGCACCGGTCACATATCCAAACAGTCCCATACTGGTAGTTCTGTCCGTTCTGATGGCCGCCTTATTCTTATAATAGAATCCGCTAATGGTATGACCATCGCCATCAAAGGTTCCTGAATAACCTGCTAATGATGGAATCGTGCCACCCATTTCATAACCTTCCCAGTTCTGATCATTCAGATCGATATCTGCAGTCAGCTTACCAGAAATTCCATGTGTCGTGCTTCCTTGTGTCTTTTTAGCAAACCATGCTAATTCCTCCGCTGTACCAATCTGGTAGACACCGCCCACCGCTTTCGGTGCTGTTTGAGTAGTTCCATCCCAGGTTCCAGTGCCTTCTGCTCTGACACTCACTGGTATAACGCTTAAGGACACCATCAGTGCCAGAACAAATGAAAAAATTTTCTTTTTCACTTTTTTCTTTCCCTCTCTTTATTTTTTATTACAATCCGCCTTCCGTGGAATGTTTTCTTGATGTACACCAAACAAAAAAAACGACTGCAGATCTCTCTGCAGCCGTCCTACTGTTCGCCTTAAAAATAATGAAAATATAATTGTAATTTGTGTCCTTCACAGCAGATATCTGAGTTATGCCCATTCTTCCGTCGGACAATCACAGCGACGCATTCCTCCCTGAATCTCACAGGGTTCTCTTTTCCTGCCTGTCACCTTTTCCAAAGGTAACGCAGACTGTAAAGTTTATTTATGATTGTTTCTTTTTCCGATACCATACAGCACCACCTGCGGCAGCTGCCAGAACTACGATGACAATAATGATTCCATACTGTCCTGTCTGTGACTCGGTCTGCGGTTCACCCTCTGCCCATTTTGCGTAAAGGGTCATGTTTCCTTTCACTGTATCTTCCGCAAAGTCCCATTCATTGTTCAGATCCATATCGGTACACCATGCTTCCAGATAATAGCCTTCCCGTACTGGATCCTCCGGTTTCTGCAGCTTCTCTCCCAGCACCGCCGTCACATCATCCACCGCGCTTCCGCCATTGGTTTCATAGTGAACCTTGCAGTCTGTGCTGACAACGACCGTCACATCTTTGGTCTCTGACGGATAAGAACCGGAACCATCCTGATAGGATACCAGGCAGTCTTCATTAGAAATCGTGGAGCTTCCTTCCGTTCCAGTGACTTTCAACTGAAAGGTTCCAATCAAAATGCTGGGCTGCCAGCTATCACCGCCGCTCATGGAAACATAGTTCATATAGAACTTTCTCATGTTATCTCTCATGGCAAGATCTCTGGTCTCAATACCGTTGGTCACCAATGCACTTCCATCTACCAATTCAAAAAAATTACTGTCATAAGCAATCTCATCCTGCATGGCATACATGGTATATGCTTCCTCTGCATCTGTCCGCTTCAGGGTAAAGGAAACCGTAATCACATCGCCGGGATTCACATTGACCGTATCTTTTCCATCTACTTCCAGCTGGAAAAGAAAACTTTCCTCGTCTCCTTCCGCTGCTGCAGCCGTACTTTCCTCCGTGGAATCTGTTTCGTCCACACTTGCTGCATACACCGGCAGCATACTTCCCGCAAAAACAGTAAATGCTGTCAAAAATGCACCTACTTTTGCTATTGTTTTACTCTTCATAGTTCCTCCCAAGATAAGTTTTTCTATTGCCGTTCCTATACGACAAAAAAAACAGCTGCAGAATACTCTGCAGCCGTCTGTCTTACTGTCCGTCATAAAAATGAAAATCAGTTCAATTGTAACCAAAGTACTTTACAGCAGATGTCTGAGTTATGTTCGACACACTTTATCGAACAATTACAGCGACGCATTCCTCCCTGAATCTCACAGGGTTGTCTTTTCCTGTCCATTGTTTTCATCAAAACAACGCAGACTGTAACGTACAGTTTCACTATAGCACATTCTTATTTTTTTGACAATCCATTAACAAAATTTTTCCCTGATCCAAATATTTTCCCAGTTCTTCCCTGCTCCTTGTAATATATTCATAGGTCACATACAACGGCTGTATCCGCCTGACTTTTGCAGCTAAATGGATATAAAAAACCCGCCAAACCTAGTAAATACAGGGCTTAAGGAAATGTGCTTCGATATGTTCTTTTGTCCAGACATACAAAGGAAAAATTACCTTTATAATCAGATTCACAACAAAAATATCGCGGACACCAATTGGCATCCGCGATATTTTTGTCACTACTTATTTCTCTTGATCATCTCCTGTACTGCCTGGCTTGCATCCAGTACATTGACCTTGCGGTCATTGTTCACATCTGCATTCAGGAATTTTTCCATGGTAGCCATGTCAAAATTCTCATACATAGCATTGTACATATTGTAGATGAGCTGGACATCATTGATACCCACTGTTCCAGTACCGTTCACGTCATAGTCATATGCGAGGGTCTGCTTTGTTCCTGCAGCTTCCTGTACCTTACCAGCTGCTTCTGCCTCTACTTCACTCTGGCTCTTATCAGAGATCAGCAGATATGCATATGCCTGGTAGTTCGTGGACCAGTACATGCTGTGCGTGTCATAGGTCAGGATATTTCCATCGTCCACTGCACCAGAAGCCGTTACCAACCAGATCGCCTTCTCGTCTCCCAGATCCAGATACTTGCTGACCGTCTGTGTAATAATACCTTTCCGCTCAGCGGTAACGTTCAGTTCTTCACCAGTCACTTTCGAAGCCGGGATCTTGTAGGTCTTGCCGTCTGCCTCCGGAGTCAGGACTGTTCCGTCTGCCAGCTTCAGGGTGTATTCATACACATCCGTTGCTGTCATCTCAAAGGTAAATTCCTGATTTCTCATGGCCAGCTGAGTTGTTCCGCCGGTCACGTTACCAGAGCCATTGCCTGTGAAGTTGATCTTTGTTCTGGTAGACATGTCTACCTCTTTGCTCACAGTGATCTGGATATCACCAGTCACATTGATTCCTGCGATGGTATAGGTCTTCTGGTCTGCATCCATACTTACCGGGCAGTCTTCCCCATTTTTCTTCACGGTCACAAGGTAGGTGTAACCATATTTCTTATCTACCGTAAAGGTGTAATCCTGAAGATAAGTAGCCGATCCTGCTGCTGTCAGATCTTCTTTTCCGGTTCCATCTGTGGTTATCGTATAGGTCTTCGGTGTTCTGGTTGCTGTCACATTCAGATCGCCGGTTACATTGCCGATGTTGTAATAAATCTCTCCATTGGTATCCGTCTTCTTCTCAGCCGTCACGTTCTGTCCATTCATCTGAGCCGTGATCTCATAATCATAATGCTGGTCGTTCAGATTGATCCGGTAATCCGTTCCGTCTTTTACCGTGGAGTCACCATGGATCTCTCCTACCAGAGTCACTCTATGGATATTTTCCACCGTCACTTTACAGGAATCATTCAGAATCTGTGCATTCGGAGCATCTGCGGTGGTGGCATGTTCGCTCTTATCGATCTTTGCTGCTGTGACAGTGATATTACTCTCACCTGCTGCGTTTCCGGTAAATGTCAATAAGATACTATCGATGCCAACGGTACGGTCTTCTCCATAGCCAGTGATCCTCAGTGTTCCAGATCCATCGTCTGTCACCTTCAGATTGGAAACATTGGCATCATTGATTCCCTTATAAGTCAGTACCGCAGGATCATAGGTCACTGTCAGATCATACGCATTGTAAGTGATCTCATCCTTACTCTTAACTGTGATCACTGCCTGTACATCATCTCCAATCGGAAGGCTTGCACTGCCTCCTGATACAGAGAGTGCATATCCTTGATCCGGAAGCTGCTCTGCCCCTGGCTGTACCATCACTTTACAGATGGCCGGAGCACTCACATCCGTTCCTTCCACCATCAGATACTGGGTTCCTGCATCTGGGAATCTGCAGATAATGCTTCCATCATCTCTTGTCGTACCCATCTCGGTCCACTGCTCTTTTGGTAATGACGGGTCTGTTGTATAGTACACCTTTGCACCGGCAACCGTCATATCTGTCGGCTCACCTGTGTTCATATTCGCCCAGCCACGGCGAAGCACTACTTTCCTAGGTTCGCTTGCTGTCATCTCCATCTGCTCTGCTGCCGTACCGTCTGTCAAAGTGAAATACGGGAATCCGGCATTGGCATCTTTGTAGAAATTATTATTACTGTACATAGCAACATCAATTACATCCCCATCTTCCAGGGTCATATAATCTGCCGTAGCACCCATACCCGGCTTCATCAGCGGATACTGATGATTCAGGAAATAGGTCAGGTTTTCACCGTGTCCCCAGAATTTCTGGAAATACATATGACTGAATCCACCTGTAACTGTCATTGCAGAAGAATTGTTCGTCACTCTTGATCCATCACTCAGATAATATTTTTCCAGCATCTGGATCATCAGATGCAGTACAGTCGGCTGCTCCACCGGTGCGCCATTTTCAGTTATCATATACTTCTGCAGATCATATGCAGAGAGGTCAAAATATTCCACATCCACCGGAACCATTGCAAGTAATGTGCTGTCTGCATCATTTCCAGTTACATACTTTCCATCAAGTGAAAGTGAAAAATACACGGTCTTTTTGTTCTGTTCTCCAGTTGACGGACGAATCAGTGTCCAGTGCGCATAGAGAACGGTATCTGCGTTGAATTTCGTCTCAGTTGTAATGGCTTCTCCACCATCTTTTTCTGTAAACCAGCCGTCAAACTTATAATTCCATCGATATGGAGTCGGAAGTTCATTGAGAGAACCATTCACTGCTACATTCACATCTGTGATATCACAGTCGCCGCCGTTCGCATTAAATGTAACCTGGAATCCATCTACTTCCCATGTCAGGATCGGATATCCGTTGTTCTTATTCTGCGTGTCTTTTGTATAACAGGTCACATATGCATCCGCATTCAGTTCCGATACGAAGGACTCTTTCTTCATATCCTCTGCGCTCCGCATCTTCGCACCATTTGCCTGATATGCCGCAGAGAGCGGTCCCTGATAGAAGCTTCCCTTCTTGATCGTGATATAATCATCTCCGCCAAAGCTTCCCACTGCGCCGCCACAATGCATACCACTACTTACTGATCCCACATTATAACAGCCCAGCGGCATGGATGCCACATAGACATTACCTGCGATTCCACCGATATAATCTGCTCCCTTAACCTCTCCGGTATTATAAGAGGCAATCAGTTCTGCGTAGTTCTGATGGGCTCCGACAATTCCTCCAACCTGTTCTGCCTTATCATTTCCAACTGTTCCTGTATTACGGCAATAACGGATATTTCCATAAGAGTTCGCTCCGGCGATTCCACCGATCAACTCTTTTCCACTAACTGCCGCCGTATTGCTGCAGCGCTCCACATTGTTATGGAGACCCACACAGCCCACGATTCCTCCAACCTGGATATTGCCGCTGACACTTCCTGAAAAGCTGCAGTCTGTGATGCTTGAAGCTTTCTCTACATCTTCCATAGCACCGGCAATTCCACCGGTCTGGGATACATCACCGGTAACTGTGACAGTACCTGACAGATTCAGGCTCTTAACTTTTCCTCCGCCTGCGATCAATCCGAAGAATCCGGTCTCATCTTTCGTAGATGTGATCTTCAGATTCGTAATATGTTTTCCATTGCCATCAAAGGTACCTGCATATGCATGACCACTACGGCCAATGGGATACCAGTTGTCTGTAGTAAGTTTAATATCGTTCAGCAGCTTACCGCTGATCGCCGTATTGCCTCCATTCACCTCGCTGGCAAACCAATGCAGTTCCTTCTCAGTCCCGATCATGTAGACACCGCCTACATTGGCAGGCTCAGTGCACTGAGCACTTTCCCACATATCTGCATCTGCTGCTGTGGTGACTGTCTTTGTGGAGGCCTCGAGCATACCTGCCACTTGATCGCTGGTAACGCGCACAGTCAGGACTTTACCCTGATCTGCCGCTGTCACGGTATAAGTCTCGCCGGTCGCTCCTTCGATCGGGGTCTTGCCCTCCTGATACCACTGATATTTTACAGGTACGCTGTCAGAAGATTTGAATACTGCTGTCAGTGTTCTTCCGACTACCGGTGCTCCTTCGATCTTCAGAGAACCAGTCAGACCTTTCACTGCACTTTCTGTCTCTGCCTTCAGCACTCCTGATGCATCTGCACAGAGTGCTTTGACCCGAAGCTTTCTTCCTGCCATATTCTGCGGAATCTTGTACTCCGGTTTCTCTGTGATCGCCAGAACTACATCATCGTTTTCATCATAGCTGTAGTACCAGATATAGATCAGACCAGTCTGATCTCCGGTGTACTGAGCAGTCACTGTCGCCTCTACTTCAGCAGTTCCATTGATGGAAAGGGTTCCACTGATGGCTTCTTTACTGCCAAGACGTGTGAGCACCTCGGTCATCTGATTTTTTGCCTGGGCAAGTTCTGATTCAGAGCTTACCTGATTGTCGGTCGGATAACCATCATCTTCAAAGTCTCCGCCGGTCACATCTCCGATGTTGTACAGATTGCTCTTCTCAGCTTTCGTAACATTCAGTCCGAGGGTACCGCCTACACAGCCGCCCATGCTTTCCACACTGCCACTGTTGTACAGCTTGTCAACTTTTCCGTTATTACGTCCTACACAACCACCGGCGTAACTGCGCATGGTGGCGTCTGTATTGATAATATGACCGCTATTTGCCACATTTTCGATCAATGCTGCGGCAAAATTTTCTCCATATCCATCATTATTTCCAGCGATGCCGCCCGCCATATATCCGGTTGCACGGATCATACCTGTATTGATGCAGCCGGAGATCTTTGCTGTACTGTTCTTCGATGCTGTGTTCTCTCCAGCAATTCCACCCACATACTGGGCACCGCTGACTGCACCCTGGTTGGTACAGCTGGTAATGATTCCGTTATTTTCTCCGGTAATACCGGCTGTATAATTTCCACCAGTTACTGCTGCATCAGCAATACAGTTCTCAATGGTTCCCTGATTCTGAGACGCAATGGCTGCTGCACAGTCTCCGCTGATCACTTTTCCGGTTACTTTCAGGTTCTTGATCGTACCTTTATTCCATGCAAAGAGACCTGCTTCACCATTGGTCTTGCAGTACAGGTTCTTCACTGTATAGCCTGCACCATCAAGGATTCCGGCAAATGCGCTGTCCGCCGTGGTTCCGCCGATCGGTGTCCATGCCTGGTGATTCAGATTTACATCAGCCTTCAACACACCTTGGATGTTTGTTGTCGCCTTTGCTGCATCTGCAAACCATTTCAGTTCAGCCGCTGTGGAGATCTGGTAGATGCCATTCTCCTGTGCAGGCGGTGTGGCTGTATGACCATCCCAGCCATCCGGATCTACGGCCGGCTGGTCCGGATCCGGTTCGTCGCTTCCCGCCTGCCACTTGAGGATCGGATAACCCTGATTACTATTCTCGCTATCTTCTGTAAACTTGTCTCCCAGGGTGGATGCCAGTGCTTTTAACTCTTCTGTTGTCTTCTTCTGTGCATCACCGGTCTGGATAGTACAGCTGTTAAGATTTCCTACCGTATTTAACTCACTCTGTAGAACGAAGACCTGATCTAAAGTCTTCTGTCCACTTGCCCATTCCAGCTTTCCTGCCACACTTCCTGCATTTGTCGCTGATGGCGTGATGCTGGTGTAAGTATTTTTTATAACTCCTGAGCGGAAATTTCCGGTCAGACCACCCGCTACACCGGTAGTAGCAGTTACAGCACCTGTATTGTAACAGTCACTGATAGTTCCACCATTATAAAGGTCGCCAACAAGTCCGCCAACAAGAGAAGCTCCTTTCACGGATCCGCTGTTATAGCATTCGGTCATGGCAGTCGTCTTGTTGGACTGAACTCTTCCCGTCACACCACCAGCTCTATTTGCTGTTGCTGTAACAGTGCCTGCATTGGAAGATGCTGTAATTGAGTTATCTACAGAACCTGCTACACCTCCAACATAATTGCTTCCCGTAACGGTTACACTGTCCGTCACATGGCAGTTCTCTATGTCATAGGCATTACCTG
This sequence comes from Hominiventricola filiformis, assembly GCF_020686965.1. Classification (NCBI taxonomy): domain Bacteria; kingdom Bacillati; phylum Bacillota; class Clostridia; order Lachnospirales; family Lachnospiraceae; genus Hominiventricola; species Hominiventricola filiformis. The sequence continues at coordinate 9,704 of NZ_JAJEPS010000009.1, forward strand.
CAATCGCTCCTACATTATTTCCACGATAAGATCCGGACGCCTCGATCTTACTGTCCGTTATCGTAAGGTTGCTGATCTTACTGTCCGTTCCGGCATATCCGAACAATCCTACATAATTCGATGTATAACCTGATCCGGTCATAGAAACATAGAGACCGGAAATGGTATGTCCATCACCGTCAAATGTACCCGTATATTTAGCAGATGAACTGTAATCTTTATACCATCCGATCGGTGTCCATTTATAAAGCCCGGTTGCTTCTGCATTCACATCTTCATTGATCGTAATATCAGCCGTCAGCACTGCGGAGTCCGTCATCTGGGCATGTTTATCAAACCACATGAGTTCATCCGGGGAACCGATGAGATATGCTCCGCTTTCATTCTTCTGCGGCTCCGTATAATTCTCTCCGTCCCATGCAGTCTGCACCTCCAGGGTATATGCCTGGATCTGTACTGCCTGAGCCTCTACGGTAAAGCTTCCTTTGACAGATTTATACCCGGAACAGGAGATGACATAATTATAAGTTCCTGCCGGAAGTGCGTAGCTTCCATCTGCCTGTGCCTGCAGATTCTCACCCGGCCACTCCGGACAGGTCACTGTGATCACCGGTGTGATCGCTTTGCCATCAGCCGCAGTAATATCACCAAATGTCACCTTCTGCTTTGCAAGCTCTGTCATGGAGATATTCTGTGCATCCTTTGCTTTATCGCCAGTCACTGAGAAGCTGCCTGTCTTCTCTTCATATCCAAACGCTTTCAATGTATAGCTGTAAGGATTACCGGATTTGGGCAGGCGGTAGGTCCGTCCATCTGCCTCCGGAGTCCGTCCAGCCACCGTCAGTTCCGCATCTGCAGGAACCGTCGTAAATACCACATCATAGAGTGCTTCTTTTAATGCGACCGTGATTGTCTGTCCGCCATAAGCAACGGTAAAGCTGCCGGTCTCAGTCTGACATTCAGGAGCTGACACTTCATATGTATAGGTACCATTTTTCAGTGCGTAGCTTCCGTCCTCTTTCGGAGCGATCACCATATCGTTCTGTTTAACTATAAGCTTTGCCTCATCTGGAGTGACAGCAAATGTTACCGTATATTCTGCATTCGGATCCTGCCATCCGAGGATCGGATAGTTGTCCGTCTGAGAAATATAAGAACTACCCAGCAGTCCTGCCATATCAGATACTTTTAACTCATCTGCTGTCTTCGCAGTGATGCCTGACGCATCTGCATTGGCTCCATCACCGTTCAGTCCATCTGCGGATAAATAGTAGCAGTTTTGGGCTGTGATGAGATTGGTTGTTGTTCCAGAATAATTGTTCCCAGAGCTGCTTCCTATTACACCACCAAGGACAATGTCTGCAATTGTAGATTTATTTACAATTGTTCCTGCATTATAACAATTGGTCAGTATACTCCCACTATTGGAAGCGGAACAAGGATCTCCAACAACACCTCCAACTCCTTTTGTTGCTGTATCATTAAATGCACTGGTTGGTGTCTGGCTCTCTACTTTTCCCCAATTATAACAATCTGTTATCTTCGTATTGGATGACGCACAACCTCCTGCAATACCTCCCAGGGAATAGATACCCGTCACATCACCAGTATTAAAGCAGGACTGAACTGTACCAGCCGCACTTCCTACCACACCTCCGGTACGTTTGAGAGTACTGGTAATTTTTCCTGTATTTCCACTGCGTTCAATAGAAGAGGAACTGTTAATTGCACCTGCGATACCTCCCACGCAATAGCTATATCCACCTGGCTTACCAGTGTCCACAATCTCTGCACTGTTTATACAATTCTTTATCACTGTATTATTGGCTGTTCCAACAATGCCTCCCACATAATCTCCTGCACCGCTGACTGCTCCCTGATTCGTACAGCCACTAATACTGCTTCCTGTCGTACTTGTATATCCGACAATACCTGCAATATATCCTTTCTTTGTTGCCGTAACCGTTGCCTGATTCACACAGTTCTCTATGGTGACCGGAGATCCATAACCCACGATACCTGCCGCATATGCGGAAGATGTGGTTGATGTGGTCACACTTCCAGCCACCGTCAGGTCTTTGATCTCTCCGCCTTTTACATAGCCAAACAATCCCTGATAAGCAGTAGTGGCATTGATAGAAAGACCGGCGATCGTATGACCGTCACCATCAAAAGTACCGCCATATGCCACATAGTCCTTATAAGTATTGGTTGCTTTGCCGATTGGCTCCCAGTCGCCTTCCAGATTGCTTAAATCAATATCCTTTGTCAGTTTCGCACACAGCGTGGATGTTGATTTTTTCGTTAATGCATTGACCTCATCTCTGAACTCTATCAGATCCTGCGCAGTGGCGATCAGATACGGATCAGCTTTGGTTCCGCTTCCACTGGATGCCGGACTTGCCTGTACCGTTGCCGGCATAAGACTCAGCACCATCAGCAGTACCAAAAACATAGATGTAATACGCTTTTTCATCTCTTCCTCCTTGTTATATAGATTTCTGTCTCCCATTTATGTAATGGCACAAAAAAAGGATGCAAGTAAGTCTCCTTACCTGCACCCGTCTTATTGTGCTCTTAAAGAATATATAATTGTTATTCCAATGTTCCGCAGCAGATGTCTGAGTTACATGGTGCGAACATTTTATAAATTACTTTCCCATGTCCGTAACATGCTTACAGCGTCGTACCCCCCCCCGATTCTCACGGGATTCTCCTTTACCTGCTCTGTTAATACGCAGACTGCAAATCATTGTTACCAATATAACACATTCAGCCTGTGCAATCAAGAGGCTGAATGCTTTTTAATTGGACAATCAGAAAGAAAAAACTACATGCTCTTAACCAGCGAATCGGAAGCCAGACCCGTGTATGTCTGGACAAAAGAACATATCGAAGCACATTTCCTTAAGCCCTGTATTTACTGGGTTTGGCGGGTTTTTTATATCCATTTAGCTGCAAAAGTCAGGTTATAGCACATTCTTATTTTTTTGACAATCCATTAACAAAATTTTTCCCTGATCCAAATATTTTCCCAGTTCTTCCCTGCTCCTTGTAATATATTCATAGGTCACATACAACGGCTGTATCCGCTGTACCATGGCAGGTACCCCTTCTGCAGTAAAAGGTTCATGCTTATCAATTTTGAAAATATGTTCATATACCTTGCAGAACCGTTCCGACGGATCTTCCGGCAGTTCATGGCGGGTACTCAGCCACTCTTTGACATAATCTCCCGTCAGGGACTGCTGCAGGTGAATACCTTTGATATATGAAACCAGATCTCCATGCGCATCCAGCATCTGGTTCAAATAGTCCACGCCTTCTTCCTGAGTCTTCAGATCCAGATTGGTGTGCAGGAAATGTCCTGTATCCAGCATAAATCCTTTCTTCTCATAATGTACCCGTTCCAACAGATAACGGGTATCTTCCGGTGAAAGGAAGTTAAGTCCCGGCCACCATAAGTTCTCCATGAGAAACCAGAAGTCGTAATCCTGTCCCTCCAGAAGTTCATTGATAAAGGATGCCGCTGCGGTCAACACTTCCCGGTCTTCATGCTGCATGACGTATGTAAATCCTTCCTCGTCATTGACCTGCACCACATGAAAAACCACATACTCTGCTCCCATCCATTTCGCATAGTCCAGATCCTTCCGGTAATGGCGGATCAATTCTTCCCGGTCTTTGTCCATCCAGTCTCCCAGGCAGCAGCAATGCACGCCACGCACCATGGACGACCGAATCAGGCTACACTCTTCCGGTGGTATGGGGTGTTCCAGATCTGCCGGATCATAATTGTCTAACGGCATGACCTCCAGTCCGTCACACCCATGGCTTTTATAAAAGCTCTTCAGATCATCTGCAGAAAAAAATCTGCATACATCGTCATAAGACGTTGTTATGTTCATCTGAAATTTCACTGCGCCTTCCACCTTTCCTGTTACTCATGCGTATCCATCCACTCCTGTGCTCCCGGCATATCTGCATCGAGATCCAGGCCCAGATCACAGGTATAATCCCAGCGGACCACATCTCCATCGGCCAGCTTGCACTTGCCACATCCCATATTCTGGTATTCACCATTGACGCTATACATCCAGCCACTCCAACGGCCTCCGTCAAATTCATACAGGTTTCCGATTCCTTCAATGTACTCTGTCCCTTTTCCCCCATTATATTCCATCTGAATACCTTCCTCATCACGGATTTTACAGAGCAGGTCAAAAACAGTGTCTCCTTCCTGTACTTCCACTTCCGTATCCGGCAGGATCACCCCATCTTCCGGCAGAATGCCTTTCCATTTCTTCTGTTCACAAAGTCCTTTTGCTACTGCGTTATCGCAGCGAATGGATATCTGTACCCTATAAGTCTCTCCGCTGTTTCCTCCATATCCGCATCCCGTCATGAGAAAACAAAGCAAAACTGCCAGCAACAGCTGTTTTATTTTTTTCCCCATACATACTCCTCTCCATCCAGACCAAATTTGCGTTTGATTCTACTTAACTTTCTCACCCAAGGTTCTGCCGCCACCCAGAGCACTAATGCCGTGCAGATACCATGGCTGATATCAAACCATGCGCTGGACAGATAAGCAGCAGCCACTGCCTGCAGACTGAACGGACGCACATACCCCAGAATATACTGGAGGTTCATAATCCAGCCGTACAAAACGCTGAAGAGAAATCCAGCCACGCACAGCAATATCGGCTTTTTTCTCTTTCCTTCTTCATCAGTAACCGCCTGTCCCACCGTTCCAAAGATTCCGGTCCGGTACAAGGTTCCGGTCAAAAATCCCACGATTCCCCAGCTAAACATCTGCCAGGGCGTCCAGGGTCCCTGTCCAAAAAGGAAATTGCTCAAAAGAGCTGCCAGCGCTCCGGTCAGATACCCCGCCTCCGGACCAAAGGCAATCCCCGTAATCATGACAATAGCTGTCACTGGCTTAAAATTTGGCAGCGGCACAATGGAAAATGCCGTCCTCCCCACCACACACATGGCGGCCATCAGCGCAATGGGCACCAGGTCCCTGGCTTGGGCTTTTCTGCGGTCAAACATCAGATAAAATGGTAACAGAGATAATACCAGAAATACCGCTGCCATCAGAAGGTCTGAATTCTGAATCAGTGTATCTTGCAGATTCCATTCCTTAGAATCATGAAGTCGCGGCCTATGTTCCATAAACCAGCTGTAAAACACCAGAAGCAGTGGAAGCAGAAAGGTAATTCCCCATGCGGCAATTCTGCTTCTCTTTTTCCTTATTCTGCATTCTGACATGCTGCGATCACCTCCCCGCAGGTAATGACTTTTTCAATCCGATCCCCGGCAATCAATCCGGCTGCCGTCGTATAAAATCGGTTGCCAGAGAAAAACCCATGAGGTTCATCTTCCGATATGAGTTGTCCATCAAATAAAAGTCCACACCGGTCTGCATAGGATGCTGCAAATTCCAGATCATGAGTCACCATAAGAATGGACAATTTCTGATCCGCAAGCTTTCTGAGCATTTCCGCCAGCGACTGCTTCAGATACGCATCCAGTCCTTTGGTAGGTTCGTCCATGAGAAGAATATCGGCCCGCTGCAAAAGCAGCTTTCCTACCGCTGCCCGCTGCATCTCCCCACCGCTTAAATCATAGGGATGAGAAAACTTCTTTCCATCCAGTTCCAGAAAAGCTGCCATCTCTTCTGCTTTCTGTCTAGCAGCCTCCTCCTTCCAGCCTGCCACCGCACTTTCCAGAAATTCCTCCCAGACCGTATCATAGTGAAATAATGCCTGGGGACTCTGAGGCAGCATGGCGAGCCGCATGCCTTCTGAAGTCTTTACTTTTCCCCTCTGCGGACGTAATAATCCGGCAGCCAACTTCAGAAAAGTACTTTTTCCGGCTCCATTGCCGCCCAGCAGTGTAAATATTTCGCCTTTTTTTAACTGAAAATCCATGCTGCGCAGAATATCCGGCGCATTTTTCTCATAACGGAACCAAAGTTCCTTTGCTTCTATGACATTTTGCTCTGTGTTATCTTTTTTCTCTTTCTCCAATTTTCTGATCACATACTGACCGTCTGTCCGTAACTCTGCAAGGGCATTTCTCGCATCCCGGATATTCAGCGGAAGTTTTTTCCCCTCCGGGTATATGCCCTGCTTTCTCAATTCACCGAAGATTCGCACCGCCCCCGGAAGTCCGTAGTAGATTCTGGAGCTGTCCGGATCCTGCTGTAAATGTTCTGCAATCCGTTCCGGTGTATCTTTCCACAGTATTTTTCCTCTTTTCATTAACAGGATCTGATCTGCGGTCTGAAACACCTCTTCCAGCCGATGCTCACAGATCAGCACCGCCACCCCCAGTTCCCGGTTAATCCGCCGTACCATTCCCAGCAAATTTGCCGCCGCCAGCGGATCCAGCATACTGGTAGGTTCATCCAGAATCAATAGTTTCGGATCCATGGCCATAACTGCCGCCAGATTCAGCATCTGTTTCTGGCCTCCTGACAGCTGACAGGTCTTCTTGTGAAACCATTCCTCCATTCCGAAAAAACTGGCCATCTCACTGACCCGCCGCCTGATATCCTGCACTGGAAGTGCCATATTTTCCAGACCAAATGCCAGTTCATGCCATACATAGTCTGTGACAATCTGATTATCCGGATTCTGCTGCACGAATCCTATTTTAAATGCACTTTGTTCCGCATTAAGCTGCTGCACTGGTTTATCTTTATAATATACCGTACCTTCTCCCTGTCCGACAGGTCGAAGCTCTGATTTTATCATTCTGAGGAGCGTGGTCTTTCCGCAGCCCGACTCTCCGCATACAACCACATATTCTCCCTTTTCTATTGAAAAAGAAAGCGCCTCTAATGCGTTCGTTTCCGCATCCGGATAGCGGAAGCTTACAGATTCAAATCGTAAGAGCGCCATAACAATTCCTCCTTCCATTCCATCAGTCCCGGCAGCCACATGAATGCCATAAATACCAGATAAAATAAAATATCCCCTGCACCATTCACAATGCTGTCCATTCTTGGATAAAATTCCATGGTTCCATAGCCAAGACAACGCCCCGCAATGCAGCTTCCTCCTAAAAGCAATAAAAGCAGCATAAATTTTCGGTCTCCGGATTCAAACCGGAACAGATGAAAGGTTGTCCTTCTCCGAAGCCCATATCCTCTGGCTTTCATAGAGTCTACCTGCTCCACCGTATTCTCAAGGCTCCATCCCAATAGTGTTGATACATGACGGATGGCCTTTCGTATCTTTTCCATATGCCCCGGTTTATCCGGATACAGCATCTCCTGTCCTTCCCGGATCTGCTGCAACTCCTGTTCCAGCTTCGGCACCAGATTCAGTGCCATGGAAATCAACAATGCAGTTCCAGGTGCCGCCTTTCCAAACAGATAGAGAAATTTATCACTGGTGATCACTTCCTGATAACATCCAAACCATAAAATCAGCGCAGCCAAAGACAGTCCCGCCGTGATTCCATAACACAACGCTTCCAGAGTCACCCATTGGTTCATGATTTTCACAAGTCTTGTCACACCTCTGTGATTCAAAAGCGGGTTTGCAAATGCAATCAGCAAAAGCATTGGCAAAAGATAGCGAAGGCGCTTCCATACCTTTCCTCCTTCCGTACAATGCAGAAAAAAAACTGCTCCGGCTAAAGCTTCCACCATGGCAACGGGGGTCTGGCAGACCAATACCAGAATGATAGCTATTGCAAAATAGGAAAAACTGCAGATCGGATGAAGATTTTTAAAACCGCTCATACTTCTTTTTCTCCTTTTTCTTAAAAATAAAAAAGGAAACAGCAGCTGTTTCCCCATTACAGCCGTGTTTCCTGAAAATATAGATTTTTTAATTATCCGATGTCGGCGGAGATGACGTCTTTTCCTCTGTTTCGGAAGAAGTACTGCTGTCATCCGGTGTCTGCGTCTCTGTTGAAACACTTCCAGAATTGTCTGGTGTCTCGGTTGAAGTGTTTCCGGAATTATCCGGTTCAGGTTCAGGCGAAGGTGTCGGAATCGGTGTTACATCTGGGGTTTTATTATCCGAATCTTTCTCTGAAGAGTCATCTTTCTTGGTATCATCATCTTCTATATCTTCGCTTTCATCCTCATCGTCGTCATCGTCATCATTTGACGTATTATTATTGCTGGAGGAACCTGTTGTATAGCTGGTCCAGTAATAATAGAAAATATGGTCTTTAATAATCCAGTAGGGCACACCGCCGTTCTGCAGGTTCGTTACCAGAGATGGTACCGGTGCCCAGGTACGGAAGAACAAGGACTCTCCCACGTTGCTGGTTCCATTCACTACCGCCCGTGCCGCATTCCAGCAGGACTGGGTGACAATGTTCGGAATATCATCATCCTGCTCCGCTTTCAGCACCAGATCAAAACGCCCTGACCCCACCGGCTCGAATTGTTTCGACTGACGGAGTACCCCTTCCAGCGTATTAGGGAATCGCGAGCTTCGAATCCGGTTCATAATGACATAACCCACTGCCAGCTGACCATCTGTTCCCTGATTGCCCGCCTCACAGTAAATAATTGTGGCAAGCATCATGATCTCATAATCACTCAGGGAAACACTTCCACCGGAGATTCCTGAATCTGCCTGCTGAATATTGCCAGAGGTGTTCATGGATGCTGCCGCCTGCTGCGCTGCCCTGATACGAGCCGCTGCCTCTTCCTGGGCCGCTTTGGCAATCAACTGATTAAGGAGATCCGTCTTTTCCTTAATGAACTCTGCCATGTCCGTGATCTCGCCCTCTTTCTGGGCAAGGAGTTTCTCATATTCACTCAGTTTGGAACCTGTAGCTGCCTGCTGGTCTGCCACCTGCTGTTTCTTCTTCTCAGTCTCTGTCTTCAAAAGTTCCAGCGCATCCTGCTCATCCTGCAATTTTGCATACTGGTCATCCAGATCCGCTTTGGACACTTTATAATTCTCCAGCATATTCCGGTCGTACTGATTGACGCTGACCGTATATTCCACCTGGTTCAGAAGTCCGGTGAGTCCACCCGTAAGAGCCGCCGTGATAATGTTCTGCACCGCCGTCTGGTCATTTTCATACATGTACTGGATACGGGTTTTCATATCCTCGTACTGCTTGTCCAGATCCGCCTGCGCCTCTTCGATCCGCCCCTCCATGGAGCTGACCTGGCTCTCCTTATCTGTAATCTGCTGATCCAGTTCTGCCACCTGCTCATTCAGGCTTTTAGACTGATTATCCAGCTCCTTCAGATAATTTTCCATCTCGGACTTGGCGTTATTCAGTTTATTCTGTTCCTGCTCCGTCTTTTTCTTCTCTTCCTCTGCTTCGCTTTTCTCCTGCTTGACCTTGTCAATCTTGTCCTGCGTATCCTTGCTGGCCGCCAGTGCGGTGCAAGAAGAAAAGCCAAGGCAAAGCGCCAGCGTAAGACAAAGCAGTCTTCCCGCCAGACTCTTCCGTTTCTTTCCTGTCATTTCTTAATCCCAGTCGTATTTCGTAAGTGTTCCTGTCATCTGCATGTTCGCAAAATTCTGCTGCCGCAGCGCTTCATAGAGCACAATCGCTACGGAATTAGACAGATTCAGCGAACGAATACTTGGATTCATGGGAATACGGATGGAATTCTCCTTATTTTCGTGAAGAATTTCTTCCGGAATCCCCGCACTTTCTTTTCCGAACATAATGTAGCAGTCTGGCTCAAAATGAGCCTCTGTATAGACATTGGGGCCTTTTGTAGTCGCCATATAGATCTTCGCCCCCGGATTTCGGTTCAGAAAATCCTCATAATCCATATACGTAGTCACATCCAGATCTTTCCAGTAATCCATACCGGCACGACGCAGATGTTTCTCGCTTAATTTGAATCCAAGCGGTTCAATCAGGTGAAGCCTTGTCCCGGTTGCCACGCAGGTTCTGCCGATATTTCCGGTATTGGCCGGAATCTCCGGTTCGTAAAGTACAATATTCAGCATCTCTTACGCCTGCTCCTTCTGCTCCGCACGGAGTTTCTCAACAAATCGCTCCAGTCTTGCCAGTGCAGCCTTCAGATTTTGCAGAGAATATGCATAAGAAATACGCAAGAATCCTTCTCCGCTGTCGCCAAATGCGGTACCCGGCACAACGGCTACTTTTTCTTCTTTTAAGAAACGCTCCGCAAATTCTTCGGATGTCATGCCAAATTCTTTAATACACGGGAAAATATAGAATGCGCCGTAAGGCTCAAAGCATTCCAGTCCCATCTCTTTAAACGCATTAACCAGATAACGGCGGCGCTGGTCATAGGCCTCCCTCATGGTGGCTACATCTGCATCCCCGTTTCTCATGGCTTCTACGGCCGCATACTGGCTGGTCGTCGGTGCGCACATAATCGCAAACTGATGAATCTTTGTCATCTGTTCAATAATCTCTCTCGGTCCGCAGGCATAGCCCAGACGCCATCCGGTCATGGCATAAGCCTTGGAAAATCCGTTGATCAGAATGGTACGCTCTTTCATACCCGGAATCGAAGCGATGGTCACATGGTCGCCCTTGTAACTTAACTCGCTGTAAATCTCATCAGACAGGACAAAGATATCTTTCTCCATGACGATCTCTGCAATTTTTTCCAAATCCGCCCGCTCCATAATAGCTCCGGTAGGATTGTTCGGATACGGAAGCACTAAAATCTTCGTCTTATCCGTAATGTGCTCCAGCAGTTCCTCCGGTGTCAGCCGGAATTCATTTTCTGCCTTCAGCTCGATAATCACCGGCTTTCCGCCTGCCAGAATCGCACAAGGTTCATAGGATACATAGCTCGGCTGTGGGATCAGCACTTCATCCCCCGGATCCAGCATGGCACGCATGGCAATGTCAATACCCTCACTGCCACCAACGGTTACAATCGTCTCATGATGCCAGTCGTAGGATACCTGGTAGCGGCGGTCCAGATAGTTGCAGATCTCTTCTCTTAATTCTTTCAGTCCGGAATTGGACGTATAGAAGGTCCGTCCTTTTTCCAAGGAATAGATTCCCTCATCCCTTACATGCCAGGGTGTGTCAAAGTCCGGCTCACCTACACCAAGGGAGATCACATCCTTATCATTCATCTCACTTACCAGATCAAAGAACTTACGGATTCCGGATGGTTTAATATTTACAATGGTTTCAGACAGTGGGTTTCTCATGGGGTCACCAACATCCTTTCATCTTTTGACGGATTTACCATCACAGAGCCATGATCTTTATATTTCTTCAGAATGAAATGCGTTGCAGTGCTCAATACGGACTCCTGTGTGGACAGCTTCTCGGATACGAACTGTGCCACGCCGCGCATGGTCTTGCCCTCGATCATGACCATAAAGTCAAATCCTCCGGAAATCAGATAGACACAGTCTACTTCCGGATAGTTGTAGATTCTCTCTGCAATCTTGTCAAATCCAAGACCTCTCTGCGGAGTTACCTTTACCTCAATCAGCGCGGTTACTTTCTCGGAGCTGGTCTTATCCCAGTCGATCAGGGTGTGATAACCACAGATCACGCCTTCTTTTTCCATGTCAGCGATCTCGTTTGCCACTGCTGCTTCGTCCGTTCCCAGCATAATAGCAAGATCTTTCAGATCCACACGACTGTTCCGCTCGATGTATGTTAAAATCTTTTCTCTCATTTCTCTATTCCCCTACTCATATATCTTATATAATTCGTCTGTCTTCGGTCTTTCCAGATAAGCAGTGTCTTCCCCGTTCACTATCTTCTTCGCTTTTCCTTCCACGCAGCGTCCTACAATCGACGCCGGAATTCCGGCTTTCTTCAGTGCCTGCACCAGACCCAGTCCGTCGGGTGCCGCCATCAGCATGGAACCGCTGGAAATCAACTGGTACGGGTTCAGATGAAACTGCTCACAGACCTCTACGGTTTCCTGACGGATGGGGATTGCTTTCAGATCAATCTCCAGTCCCACGCCGGATGCCTCTGCCAGTTCCCAGAGCGCTCCGTAGATACCGCCTTCCGTTACGTCGTGCATGGCCGTGACTCCATGAGCCACAGCCACCATGGCCTCTGGAACCACCGAAAGATACTGATCAAAGGCTTTCGCCTGATCCACAAAGCTTCCGGTGAAATGTTGTTTTAGTTCTTCTTCTTTTTCTTTTGCAATGATGGAGGTTCCCTCGATTCCAATCCACTTGGTCACGATCACGTCATCCCCCACATGGGCTCCGCCGGTGGTGATCAGACGGTCTTTCTTTGCCTTACCCACTCCGGTCACAGAGATGACCGGCTGATTGACTACTGCCGTCACCTCCGTGTGTCCACCCATTACCTGTATATGCAGTTTCTCACAGGCGCATTCCACTTCCTGCATCAGCCTCCGAATCAGAGACTCATCCGCAGAAGGCGGCAGTAAAACAGTCAGAAGAACTCCTACCGGTTCCGCTCCCGCGCTTGCTAGGTCATTAGCCGTAATCTGCAGGGCCAACGTTCCCATATCTTTCTCCGTTCCCGTAATCGGGTCTGTAGAGAGCACAAACACTTCATCCGGCGCCAGCTGCATGACTGCACAGTCCTCGCCCACTCCGGCTCCTACCAGCACTTCATCTCTCTTGGTATGAATCTGACGGAAAACTGCTCTTTTTAATATACTTTCCGGTATCTTTCCTATCTCCATGGGTTCTTTCGCCTCCGTTATTGTACCGGTGCCGCAGCTGCCGCAGCTGCATTAGCCGCTGCTACATTCGCGTCCGCCAGTGCCTCGTCCTGTGCTGCGATGGCCGCCCGCAGATTCTCCGACAACGTCGGATCTCCTGCCGTACCATAGGTAACAACACGGTCACTGCCCTTGTAAGTACTCTTATTGATCTTAATCCGGTCTGTCTGCACACCATTGACCTTTACGATCTTGTAAAGCTCTGCCACATATCCGGTCTTTCCGGCAGATACGTTCTTATAACCAAGTCCCTGTCCGGCATCATCTCTTAAGATGGTGTTCGGCTTTACTTCATTTACCAGAACGCTTTCGAAGGAAATGCTCCGGTTGCTGTCTCTGGTTTCTTTTCCGTAGATATTAAATGTAATCTTCTTATCAGAAGTAGTGTATCCCTCTATATAAATCGGATACTCCGTAGAGTTCTTGAATTTAAAATCCTTATAGGTTCCGGCAATAGCTGCATCCTCAGACAGTTCTACATAATGAACGGTCATGGAATGAGGTGAACGCTCCACCACTTCCAGCTCTGCCCTCAGAACTGCATTGTAAAGGGTTGTAGATACCTGGCAGATACCGCCTCCCATACTGTCGACCACTTCACCATTCAGATAAGAGCCTGCCATGGCATACCCATTTTCTGCAGTAAATGGCGCTACCGTCTCATACATAGAAAATGTCTCACCCGGATATAATACCGTTCCATTCACATGTTTTGCACCGCTATTTACATTCTTGGAACGATCCGCACTGGACGTAGAAAAGCTGGTAGTGAAGGATCCCAGCAGATCTTTTACATAAGCAAGATCTTCTGCACTTCCCTCCGGTTTCGTTACCTGTACCGGAAGCTCCAGGAAATTTTCCCCATCTGTCCAGTCATTTTCCAGATAGTCCACAATAGCCCGTACAGAACTGTCTACGTTAATCTCCCGGCCTTCTTCTCCCGGTACAAAGGTAAACTCTCCGTTTTCCCTTGTCAGGGAAGCATTCTTTGCATCCTGGTCATACTTGGTACAAGTATCCTGTACATAAACCTGCACCATCTCTTCATTGGCTGTGCGGCTTAATGTATAATTTAAGCCATTGTGCTGCAGATCTTTCTGTTCCTTGTAGCGCTTCACCACATTACCGGTCCGTCCCACCTGCAGGGCACTTGTGACTGCATCCTCATTGGAATAAGTCACTCCGAATGATGATAACGGTGCATCCAGCGTCTGATCTCCAATCTTCAGTGTCAGTGTCTCTTCTCCCAGCTTCGCCTCATAAGCCGTCAGTGCGTTCATTGCCTCATCTTTCGTCATACCTGAGACATCCACGCCTTCGATAGTAATCCCTTTCAGAATCGTGGACTCAGCTGCACAGACAGTCATTCCCAGCGACATCAGCAGCAGACTCACAAGCACTGCCGCCGCGCTCCACCACTTTTTCATAATATTCTCCTCTTTCTCTTTATAATGCGTAAACCAAAAGCGGCAGTATCATAGCCACTACAAGAATTACCACGATCACACCGGCAACAATTCTTCTCTTTTTCTCATAATTGTTATAACGATTACTCATCCTGTTCTCCTTCCGCTCTTCGGCATCCGGCCATAATTCAGTATGATTTTGTCAATCATCCGGGACGCCTCACTTTTTGTCATATCCTCAATGCGAATATTTGTATCTATTCTATGATATTTCAGTAAATCATTCAAGTATCCTTTTTGTGAATCCGTAATCGGACTCTGCTTTTTTGCACTGTACTGCAGCGGTCTTGCAGCAAATGCATCCGGTTCTTTCTCTCCGAATTCCTTCCACAGCCTCTGCAACAGTTCATGTGTTGCCAGTGCATCATCAAGGGCTCGGTGGGAATGCCCCGGATCAATCCCGTAATGGACACACAGATCCGGCAGTCTGCGGGACGGCAGATCCGCCAGCACCTTCCTGGCAATTTTCAATGTATCTATTCCGTCTTTTTCAAAAGAATATCCCAGATTCACTGCCATCTGTTTCAGAAAGCTGAAATCAAACGTAATATTATGGCCCAGTATTGGCAGATCTTTGCAAAAATCAAAAAATTCCCGGAATGCTTCCTCCGTCTTCTTTCCTTCTGCCTGCATCGCATCCGTAATTCCCGTCAGTTCCGTGATCCGCTCCGGTATCGGTACTCCCGTATCAATCAGCGTCTCAAAAGTTTCCACGACCCGTCCCTGTTCAATGCGTGCCGCACCGATTTCCAGCACTTTATCTCTGGCAGGATTCAGTCCCGTTGTCTCCGTATCCAGAACAATATAATTATCCGTCATGACGTTCTCCTGTTCCTCCCAGTACCTCCATCCACGCTTCTCCGGTCAGTGGGTCTCTCTTCCGATAATCAAACATCACATATTCCGGCCCGGATGCTTTCTCCAGTACTTCCACATGTACCTGTCTGCCATAATCTCTGGTCAGATTTTTCAGTTCCTCTTTATACGGACTTAAGTCCGGTGCAAATGCCGGACGACTCTTCAGATTTTCCCGTGCGTACAGATCCAGCACCATGCACTGATCGTTATCCGGTCCGCTCAGCTTCTTCTCCTCCAGAAATGCCCTCAGGATCTCATATCTGGCAATTCTGGAATGGCCGATTCCGGATAATCCCTTTCTTTCATAATATTCTGACAGCTCCAGAAAAAAACGGTACGGAGAATCATACTGTTCCATAATGTGCGCAATCGTCCGGTCAAACTGGCGGCTGTTGTAATACACTTCCACCATCTCTTCCACACCCTTCAACGTCAGGACTTCTCCGTAATTCAGCCACCTGGTCGTCAGCACCTCATAAGGCGCATGCTCATGGTAACGAATCTCGTAGCCATCTGCATCTTCTTTCATACCGGAGCCCTTCAACACTTTCAAAAATCCAAGCTGCAGCTGATCCGGCTGCATGCCATAGACATCATCGAAGGACTTCTGAAAACTTTCCAGATTCTCATACGGAAGTCCTGCAATCAGATCCAGATGCTGATGAATATTTCCAAAACCTTTTACGCGGCTGACCACTTCCGCCAGTTTCGTAAGATCCATAGTGCGGTGAATCGCTTCCACTGTCTTCGGATTGGTGGACTGTACTCCGATCTCCAGCTGAATGAGTCCCGGACGCATCTGTTCCATAATGGCCAGTTCTTCTTCTGTCGTAATATCCGCTGCAATCTCAAAGTGAAAATTGGTCACTCCATTGTCATGTTCCTGAATCCAGTTCAATAATTCTACCGTTCGCCTGGGGTTACAGTTGAATGTACGATCTACAAATTTCACTTGTGGAACTCGCGCATCCAGAAATACCTGCAGCTCCTTCTTCACCAGAGCAAGACTCCGGAATCTGACTCTCTTATCAATAGAGGACAGACAGTAGCTGCACCGGAACGGGCATCCACGACTGGACTCATAATAAATAATTTTATGTTCAAAATCATGAAGATTTTCATAGGCAAAAGGCATCTCATCCATGGAGATCGGTTCTGCCCATGGCGTCTCGCAGATGTTTCCGTCCATATCACGATAAGTCAGATTCTCAATCTCAGAAAGCACGCCTGTTTCTTCTATATAATAAGAAGCGAGCTTCGGAAAATTTCCCTCTCCTTCGGCTCTCATGACTCCCCGTATTTCCGGATGTTTTTTGAGGAACTTTTCTGCATCATAGGACACCTCAGGGCCACCTGCCCAGATCTCTGTATGCGGAAGTATTTTCGGAAGTTCCTGCATCAGCTCTCCTATCAGTTTTCCATTCCAGATATAACAGGAAAATGCCGCCACATCCGGCTTTCTCCGGTAAATATCTCCAAGTATCTGGTCCGGCTGCTGGTTAATGGTATATTCTGCGATCTCAATCTGATTCCCATATTTCCCGGCTGCCGCCTTCAGACTGTACACCGCCAGATTGGAATGAATGTACTTTGCATTGATTGCCACCAGCAATATCTTTTTCATGGATTTTCCCTTTCTGTTCCGTTTTTCTTTCATCTTTTTAGAAATCCTTTATTTTGTGACCACACTTTGGTCACAATTCCCTGCTATTATAATACTCGTAACAGGAACACATCAGTATTTCATTCATAACACTTTAGGGGGCTCGAAAGAGTCCCCACTCCCTCGAAAAAATTCAAGACCGCAAGGTCTTTTTATTTTGCCCGTTTTTCTGTATACATTTGTATATAAAACAAAAGGAACCCCTGTCTCCAAGGATTCCTTAAAAGTAAGAGCACGAGACGGGATTCGAACCCGCGACCCTCGCCTTGGCAAGGCGATACTCCACCACTGAGCCACTCGTGCATATTTATATGTAAAGCTCTTTCGAGCGAAGCGGGTGATGGGAATCGAACCCACGTATCTAGCTTGGAAGGCTAGTGTTCTACCATTGAACTACACCCGCATATATGTGAAACCCTTTCGGGTTTTGCTGTTATATGTAAAAACCCTTTCGGGTTGTTTACGATTTGTTGTCTCTCGCTCGCGACAAGTGGTATCATACTATAAATCAAAGCCCCTGTCAACTACTTTTTTAAAATTTTTTTATTTTTTTAATTTTATACAAAAGGAGTCCTGCACACAGCAGGAACTCCTCTGATTTACTAGTAGAATACATGTGCTCCGATAACGATTCCGTCAGTGCTGCCCGCACGTTTAAAATGTGTCGCACTTCCGACTACAGTCTCGCCATTAATAGCTGCCTGTGCCGCCTGCATACAGCTGGCCTTGGGACCTGCTGCCAGAATAGAAGCAACCCTTCCGGTTGCTGCCGGACCAAACTGTCCCGGCTGGGCAATAACGCCCTGAATGCTGCTAGGATAGCCGCCGCTTTTTACACGGTTCATAACCACAGCTCCTACCGCCAGCTGTCCTTCATAGGGCTGGTTTCCGCTCTCTGCCTGAATCAGTGCTGCAAGGAGTGTCACCTCATCCGTACTCGCGGAGATAGCTCCCAGATTTTTTGTCCGTTTCGCTTTCTCTTCTTCTGCTTTTTTCGCCGCTTCCTCTGCTTCAATCTCCTCCATGGTCTTTGCCTGACCATACTCATAAGATACTTCCACATATTCTGCGGAAATGTAATCCATCTCTCCGTCAGAATAGATGATCTGAAGCCATCCGTCTTCTTCCTCTCCGACTTCTATCTTCTCACCACGTCCGATAAGGTCAATGACCGGCGCATCCGTACTGGCTTCATCCCGGACTTTCAGAGCATCTGCCACAACTGTTGCTACTTTCGGTACATCTTCCGACGCACGTTCTGCTGCTTCCTCACCAAATGCCAAGTATTCATCACTGACCCATCCGGTCACGTCTCCGGACTGAATCTCTGTCCAGCCGTCTGCCTGGTCTATAATATCGCCTGCATCCCCCTTAAAAAACTTGCCGACTACAGCAGCATCCGTACTGGCTTCTTTCCTGATACTGACAGACTCATCCACTTTCGCCATAACGCGTCCGGTCCATTCTCCTCCGGCAAGTATTTCATCCATCTGTTCTGCTGTCAAATCCTCCAGCACAGAACTAAGACTTCCTTCCCCCTCTGTACCAAGACTCGCAAAACCTGTCAGTCCCAGCCACATAGCCGTCAGCCCCAGGATCAACATCCCTCTCTTTAACATACGAATTCCTCCTATAATATTGCGTCCCGTTAAAGATATTACAGAATTGTTACATATATTACAGAGATTCTAACAGAAAATAATATATTTGTCAACTTTCTGAATTTTTGTCCATTTTCACACAGTAAAAAAAGTGTTCAAAAAAAGCCGCCCTCGCAGGACGACTTTATCAGATTTTTTATTTTTTCCGGCGCTGTCTGCACACCTCATACATGAGGATAGATGCCGCTACCGCCGCGTTCAAAGACTCCAGTTTTCCGTGCATAGGAATCCGTACCCACACATCCGCTTTACTGCTCAGTTCTTCTGTCAGGCCATTTCCTTCATTGCCGATCAGAAATGCAGTTCCACCCTTGTAGTCTTCCTCATCATAACAGTTCTTTCCCTGCAGATGAGCAGCGTATGTGCGGATTCCTCTCTGCTCAAGTTCCGGAAGAAATACCTTTAAATCTTCTACATAGAAAAACGGCATACGATAGACTGCCCCCATCGTAGCACGGATGGTCTTCGGATTGTAGATGTCCACAGAATCCATGCTCAGAATAATTCCATCTGCCCCGGCTCCTTCCGCCGTTCTGAGAATGGTTCCCAGATTACCAGGATCCTGCAGGTTCTCAAGGATCAGAAGAAACGGATTTTTCTTTTTTGTCAGGTCTTCCAGTGTATAATGATACTGTCTGAGCAGGCAAAGAATTCCCTGCGGTGTTTTTGTATCACTGACTGCTGCATAGACACGGTCATCCAGTACTTCCATAGGAACGCCGTCAAAAAAAGCCTGTCCTTTTTCCTCATACAGGCTTTTTGAAACATAAATCTTATGAATCCGCTCCCGCGGTGCTTCCAGGTACATCTTCATGCCTTCTACAAGAAAGATATCCTGTGCACTGCGGACTGAGGATTTTTTCATCAACTGCTGCAGGTTCTTCACCTGCGGGTTTGCTGTGCTTGTAATCATTATTTCGCCATATCTCCTGCGACTTCAATCATGTAATTCGATATGTTTTTCTGCATTGCGAGTGCATCATCAATATCAAAATCACAAAATTCACCATGTTTAAATCCTACCACGCGGTTACTCTTTCCTGCGCAGAGAAGATCTACTGCCATAGAGCCCATCATGGTCGCATAGACACGGTCACGGCAAGTCGGGCTTCCGCCTCGCTGCATGTAACCCAGAATCGTTGCTCTTGTCTCCACTCCGGTCGCTGCTTCGATTCTTCTCGCCATGGATGTAGAGTGGCCGATTCCTTCTGCGTTAATAATAATATGATGTTTCTTACCTTTTTTTCGGTTGCTGATAATATGATTAATAATTTTCTGCTCATCATAATCATATTTCTCAGGAATCAGAATATCCTCTGCACCGTTTGCAATACCGCACCAAAGTGCAATATAACCTGCATTTCTTCCCATAACCTCAATGATACTGCAGCGTTCATGAGAAGTAGAAGTATCTCTTACCTTATCAATCGCCTGCATGGCAGTATTTACTGCTGTATCAAAACCAATTGTATACTCGGTACATGCAATATCCAGGTCAATGGTTCCAGGCACACCAACAGTGTTAATGCCGAGTCCTGCAAGCTTCTGTGCTCCTGCATAGGAACCGTCACCGCCAATAACAACCAGTCCATCAATACCATGTTTTCTGCAGATTTCCGCACCTTTCTTCTGTCCTTCTTCCGTGCGGAATTCTGAGCAGCGGGCTGTAAACAGAATGGTGCCGCCCTTGTCCACGATATCGCTCACGGAATGTCTGGACATATCAATAATATCCTCCTCCAGAAGACCCTGATAGCCTCTCCGGATACCCTTTACATTCTTTCCTGCAGCACAGGCTTTTCTTACGACTGCCCGGATTGCCGCATTCATTCCCGGTGCGTCACCGCCGCTTGTCAAAACTCCAATTGTCTTTATCTCTTTTGCCATGGTTCGTTCCTCCGCAAACAGTTATCCAAAAAACAAGTCTCTATTCATTCTAATTCATTTTTACTGTATTTTCAATACGCTTCTGAACAGCTTTCACGTTTTTCTCGCCAAATTCCCGGTACAGTTTTTCAAGGAGTTCTTCGTTTACACGAACATTCCTGCTCATCGGAAGCACCTTCTTCATCTTTTCTTTTTTTACATAGATGACCACCTGATCGTCTCCTTCGCTGTCCATCAGAAGCCGGTAGAGATCTTTTTCCCGCCGTTGATACTCTTCCATATCCGCAAACTGAATCCATAACTCCTTTGATGCCACCGCAAATGGTACGATTTTCTCCAAGATCAGCTTGCTGGCCTTATCTTCTTCTGCGGAAATGCGGCCGCTTACAAATACTTTGCTGTCCACATTGAGCAGTGCCGCATTCTTCTCATAATCCCTCGGAAATACGATGACTTCCACATTTCCGACCAGATCTTCCACATTCAGAAACGCCATCATCTTGTTGGTCTTGGTTGCCTTCATGGTCTTCGCCGTGATCATGCCGCCAACGATCGCCCGTTCTCCGTCATGTACTTTGGGAAGTTCCCCTTCTTCCACCGGCAGGAAGTCCGTCGTCACATGGGAAATTCCATTCTTCCACTGCTCCTCGTACTCTTCCAGCGGATGTCCGCTGATATAAAATCCCAGTACCTCCTTTTCAAATGCCAGCAGATCTTCCTTGGAATACTCCGACACATCCGGTATCTTCACTTTAAAGGATGCCTTATCCTCCTCCGCAGCAAAATCAAAGAGACTCATCTGACCTGCAAAATCTTTCTTTTTCTTCTGTGCCGCATCATCCATCATCTGACCATAGATCATCATCATCTGACGGCGGTTAGCTCCAAAACTGTCGAACGCACCCGCCTTGATAAAGTTTTCCACGGTTCTCTTATTCACTTCTTTTCCGGACGTGCGGTCGATAAAGTCTGCCAGATCTTTAAAAGGCCCTCCGGCTTCCCGTTCCCGGATCAGTTCTTCAATCACCGGTTTTCCAACACTCTTAATCGCATTCAATCCATACCGGATGGCTCCGTCTGATACTGAAAATACGCCGACACTTTCATTAATATCCGGCGCCAGAATCTGAATTCCCATCTGACGGCATACCAGAATGTACTCGGACACCTTCGTAGAATTATCAATAACTGACGTCATCAGCGCTGCCATAAATTCTACCGGGTAATAATATTTCAGCCATGCCGTCTGATATGCCACTACCGCATAAGCCGCCGCATGGGATTTGTTAAATGCATATTTTGCAAAATCGATCATATCATCATAGATCTTGTTGGCCACCTTTTCCGGGATGCCATTGGAAATGCAGCCCGGCACATGCTCAGCTTCATTTCCACAGACAAAATTCTGGCGCTCCTGCTGCATGACGGCGGCCTTCTTCTTGGACATGGCACGGCGCACCAGATCTGCACGGCCCAGTGTATAACCTGCCAGTTTCTGCACGATCTGCATAACCTGTTCCTGATACACAATACATCCATAAGTCGGCTCCAGTATGGATTCCAGCTCCGGGCAGTCATAAGTAATACTGTCAGGATTATTTTTACCCCGGATATACTGTGGGATAAAATCCATAGGGCCAGGACGATACAGAGAAATACCTGCGATAATGTCCTCCAGACTCTGCGGTTTCAACTCCTTCATGAAATTCTTCATGCCCGTACTTTCCAGCTGGAACACTCCGTCGGTCTTTCCTGTTCCCAGGGAATCCAGTACCGCCTTGTCATCATAATCAATATGGTCTATATCGATCTTTACGCCGTTGCTCGTCTCTGCCATCTGCACGGCATTCTGAATCACCGTCAGCGTGCGGAGTCCCAGGAAATCCATTTTCAGAAGTCCCAGTTCCTCCAGTGTCGTCATGGTAAACTGCGTCGTCACAGAGCCGTCTGATGCCCGGGAAAGGGGCACATACTCATCCACTGCTTTCTGGCTGATCACAACACCTGCTGCATGCATGGAAGTATGGCGCGGAAGACCCTCCAGACGTTTTGACATGTCGACCAGTTCTTTTACCTGCTCATTAGTCTCATAGAGATTCCGAAATTCCGGATTCATCTGCAGTGCCTTATCCAGCGTAATATTCAGTTCCTGCGGAACCATCTTGGCAATAGAATCCACAAATGCATAGGGCAGATCCATGACACGACCTACGTCTCTTAGCACTCCCCTTGCTGCCAGCGTACCAAAGGTTACGATCTGTGCCACCCGGTCTTTTCCGTATTTCCGTACGACATAGTCAATGACTTCCTGCCTCCGTTCAAAGCAGAAATCCACGTCGATATCAGGCATGGAGACTCGTTCCGGATTGAGGAAACGTTCAAACAGCAGCTGATATTTTGCCGGGTCAATATTGGTGATTCCAAGAGTATAGGAAACCAGGCTTCCCGCTGCGGAACCACGTCCCGGTCCCACGGCAATGCCATGGTCTCTGGCATATTTGATAAAATCCCATACGATCAGGAAATAATCCACATATCCCATCTTCTGGATAATAGACAGCTCATAGGTCAGCTGATCTTTAAGATGGCCGTCATCATCCGGATAACGCTCTGCGAATCCATCCCAGCACATTTTATTCAGATATTCCCAGGAGGTATATCCCTCCGGCACATCATATTTCGGCAGTTTTGTTACACCGAATTCTATCTCCACATTACACCGGTCAGCGATCTTCTGGGTATTCTCCAGTGCCTGCAGCGCATAAGGAAATAACCGGGCCATCTCCTCAGGAGATTTCACATAATACTGCCCTCCTTCATAGCGCATCCTGTCTTCATCTGACAGACGTTTTCCAGTCTGCAGACAGAGCAGAATATCATGTGGTTTCACATCTTCCGCATAAGTATAATGGATATCGTTGGTCGCTACCAGTTCGATTCCCAGTTCTCTGCTCATTCTGAGCAGTGCCTGATTCACCTGTTTCTGCTCAGGCAGCCCGTGATCCTGAAGTTCCAGAAAGAAATTTCCCTTTCCAAAGATCTCTTCATACTCCTTCGCAGACCTGCAGGCTTCCTCGTACATTCCTCTCTGAATATACTTTTGTACCTCGCCTGCCAGACATGCACTGGTACAGATAATTCCTTCATGGTATTTTCTTAATACTTCTTTATCTACCCGTGGTTTATAATAAAAACCTTCCACAAAGCCCGTAGATACGATCTTCATAAGGTTCTGATAGCCCTGGTTATTTTCAGCAAGCAGCACCAGATGATAATATCTGTCCTCGCCGCCGGCTGCTTCTTTATCAAAACGGGAACCCGGTGCCACATAAACCTCGCAGCCAAGAATCGGCTTGATGCCCTGTGCCCGCGCTTCCCGGTAAAAATCAATCACGCCATACATGACGCCGTGATCCGTGATGGCTGCGCTGTTCATACCCAGTTCCTTTACCCGCGCCACATATTCTTTTATCTTATTAGAGCCGTCCAGAAGACTGTACTCCGTGTGTACATGCAGATGTACAAAATTCATGTTCTCTGTCCTCATTAAGAAAATTTCTCACTTGCGAGAGTTCCATATACATAAAAAGGCGCAGCAATCCATTTCTCGGATCGTTGCGCCAGTTCAGTTCATTTTTTAATTAACCATTAATCATGAATTCTAACAGTTTATCAATATCCTCTTTCTCGTATGCGATGATCTCCAGCTCCGGAATCTCACCGTTGGAGAAAATATTTGCAAGAGATACATACTGGCAAAGTTTGGACTTCAGGTTCAGTCTGTCTCCCTCTCCTGTTACTAATTCTACTCTTCCTTTACAGCTGTCGACTACCTCAAAGAATTTGTTCACGTCTTTGATATTCTGTACTTTCATTGTTCTAATCTCCTTTCTTCTTTTTACGTCTCTCATTATAAGCAAAGCAGTTCGGGAATGCAAGCTCTTTTTCAGCTATTTTCAGCTATTTTTTGCGGATGCACTTCTCGCCTATCTCGATCCTGCCTTCTTTCAGTAAATGTCCGACTGCTTTCTTGAAAGCATTCTTACTCATGGACAGCTCCCTGCTGATCACCTCCGGCGCTGCCTTATCCGTAAACGGAAGCACTCCGGCAAATTCATCGATCACTTTCAATACCTGTTCCGCATCTTTCTCAATCTGCAGATAGGTCTTCTCACGGAGACTCAAGTCAAGCTTTCCATCTTCCTTGACGCGGGTGACTCTGGCTTCCACCACATCTCCGATCCGTGCCTGTCCAAAAAATTCCCGTTTAGGAATCAACCCGGAATATTTGTCATCCACTGCAACAAATGCTCCGAAATTTTCACTGATCTCATATACCGTTCCTTTTACGCGGTCATCTTTCTGATAAGGACTTTCCTGGGACAGATATTCATATACGTTCATGGTCGCACAGAGACGGTCACTTTTATCTGTATATAATCCAACCAGGCATTCATCTCCAGCCTTCACTTTCTTAGTCTGCTGCTTGAATGGAAGAAACAGGTCTTTTTCCAGTCCCCAGTCAAGAAATGCACCAATCTTTGTCACTTCTTTTACTTTCAGCCTTGCCACCTTTCCAAGCGTAATATAAGGTTCCGCTGTGGTGGCAATGAGACGGTCTTTGGAATCTTTATAAAGAAATACCTCCAGTTCATCTCCCGTCTTTGCGCCCTCCGGCACCTGTTTTACCGGAAGAAGAACCCGGTTCTCCTGATCCTCTTCTTCCGCAAGGTATACACCGAAGTCCACTTTTTTCACAATTCTCAAGGGCTGTGTCTTTCCTAACTGCATCTTACTCTCCTATCGAAATTCTATTACCGCGTAGGGCTTTCCGTCCTGGTCTCCCAGCACTACCGTACCGCCGTTCTTATCTATCTTTACCTCCGGATAAATCACATCACCCAGAAGCGCTGATTTCTTATATTCCGCCTTCATCTGGCGGATCACAAATCCATCCGGCAGATATTCTGCTGCCATCTGTACATACTGTCCATTATTCACATGATGATTAACGTCCAGATGCCATCGGTGAACCGGAAACGGTTCTTCTGCTGTCATATCCTCCGGAATCTGAATATGGCCGTCTTCGTACTCCATACACGTAAGTCTTGGCTCCATCGTATAGGCACCCGCCACATCTTCCTCAAGCCTGCATGGTCTCTTCCGGACAGCATCCATATACACCCACAGACTGTCCGCACATGCGAGCATCTCTCCCCTTCCATCCAGCATCCGGAAATTTCTCCGGCCTGTCAGTTTTGAAAATTCATAGGGCGATGTCTCAACCCGAATGGACTCTGCCAGTTCCGGATATCTCTGAATCACTATCTTCCAGGAACTTAAGACCCACATCCGCTTTTTCTGTTCCACGAATGCAGCTCCCACTCCCAGATCCTCAGAATGAAAACTGCTGCAGTCCTGAAAAGAATTCAGGATCGCATTCAGTGTCATGCGCCGGTCCTGATCTACTTCTGAAAGTCTGACCCTGCTGTCATATCCGTACATGTACATTCTCCTCCGCACGTATTCCTCTGATAGTTTTCATTATACCGGGAAACTCAGAAAAATGCCACCCTTACTTTCCTGTTTTGCACAAATACAACAGGAAAAGAGCCATTCGAATTTTTATTTTTCGAATGGCTCTTCACCTGTCAATCTGAAGTTTCACCTTTGTATCTCCTTCCAAGATATTTTTTCTCCCTCACTTTCAGAGTTTTTTATTTTTCTCTGTTTTGTGATTCGTAGATTACCGTCCCATTGGACTGTACCTCGTCTTTCTGAGATTTTGTATCTCTTTCTTGTTTGTGATTTTATATTACAATATCTTTCTCCATTTGTCAATAGTTATTTGTAAATATTTTAATTATTTTTATATTATCAGACTATTCTTATACCTTCGCACAAATTAACAGCCGGAATCTCATTAAAAATCCCGGCTGTAAACTATACTTTTTTATACCAGATACGGCGTATCCTCACCATTCATATATTTCATTGCTCCGATGATAGAATTCTCTGCCATATTGGCAACCGCTTCCTCTGTGTAGAATGCCGTATGCGGACTTACCAGTACATTGGAATAAGATCTTAAAATTGCCAGCTTCGGATTATGAAGCGGTTCTCCCATCCGGTTGAAATAATAGAGACCACTCTCGTGTTCCACTACATCAAGTCCCGCAAATCCGACTTTTCCACTCTCAATACCGTCAATCAGTGCATCCGTATCAATCAGCGCACCACGGGCACAGTTGATGATCACCACATCCTGCTTCATTTTCTCAATGGCAGATGCATCGATCATATGGTAATTGTCGTCCGTTGCCGGAGCATGAAGCGTAATCACATCAGAATTTTTCAGAAGAGTATCAAGATCCGTATACTCCGCATACTGCTTCACTTCCTCATTTTCATAAAGATCATAGGCAAGCATCTTACAGCCAAATCCGGATAAATGCCGGATCACGGTGCGGCCGATTCTTCCTGTTCCGATAATACCGACGGTACAATCCGGAAGTTCCCGTCCAATCTTTCCCTTCAGCGTATAATCCTGTATGTTGGCCCGTTCCATAATATGAGGCATTCTGCGCAGTCCCATGAGCATCATCATAATCGCGTAGTCAGCCACACTGTTGGGAGAGTAACTGATATGGATGACTCCCATGCCAAGGCTTTTCGCATAATCCACGTCAATGTGATCGTAACCGATCGTTCTGGTGGCAATACATTTTACACCCATATCATGAAGTTTTTTGAGCATTGGCTGATCGAACACCGTCGTGATGACATTGACCACGTCGTAACCTTTCGCCAGCTCAAGATTATCCATGCAAGGCGTCTCCGTCGTATAATCATACTCGATCCCGTATTTGGGGCAGTATTTTTCAAAACATGGAAGTTCGTCAAACGTACGCATGCTGAATACAAACATTCTCATCTTCTAGTTCCTCCCAACAT
Organism: Hominiventricola filiformis; assembly: GCF_020686965.1. NCBI lineage: Bacteria > Bacillati > Bacillota > Clostridia > Lachnospirales > Lachnospiraceae > Hominiventricola > Hominiventricola filiformis. The sequence goes on from NZ_JAJEPS010000009.1 coordinate 36,857, forward strand.
TTATTTTTGAAGAAAATTATACGCTTTCATCCGGTGCACTGCAAGCTTATTTCTGTGCTTCGATCTTCTCATTCAGTTCCGTCAGATACATCCAGCGCTCCATCTTCTCATCCAGTTCCGCCTGTACTTTTTCTTTCTCTTCTGTCAGTTCAGACAGACGGCTGTACTGGCTGGCATGGGCTGCCATCTCCGCATCCAGCTCTTCGATCTTCTGCTCCAGTGCCGCGATGTCATCGTCAATGGTCTCGAATTCCTTCTGTTCCTTATAAGAAAACTTTAACTTCTTCTCGCCCTTATCCCAAGTGGCTTTCTTCTTCCCACCTGATACCTCTGCAGATGCCTTACTGCTGCTTTTCTCGGCTATTCCGCCATTTTCCCGGTTTTTTGATTCCAGATAATCTGTATAACCACCCTCATACTGGCGAAAATGTCCACAACCATCAAATGCAAAAATACGGTCTGACACATTATCAAGGAAATAACGGTCATGGGATACCAGAATCACAATCCCAATAAAGGAATTCAGATAATCTTCCAGTATGGTCAGGGTCGGGATATCAAGCTCGTTGGTCACCTCATCCATAACCAGCACATTGGGTCCCTGCTGCAGCACTCCAAGCAGATAGAGCCGCCTCTTCTCTCCTCCGGAAAGCTTTCCAATGGGCGCATACTGCATGTCCGGCGTAAACAGAAAACGCTCCAGCATCTGGGATGCCGTAATCCGCCCGTCCCGGGTAGGAATATATTCTGCGATGTCCTTTACGTAATCAATGACTCGCTGATTTTCATCCATCTGCGGAATTTCCTGGGCGAAATATCCCATTTTAATGGTTTCACCAAATTCCACGCTACCCTCATCCGGCGGAATCTGTCCGGCAATCATTTTGAGCAGGGTAGATTTTCCGCATCCGTTGGAGCCCACAAACGCCACGGTCTGATTTTTCAGAAAAATATAATCGAAATCTTCTACAATCTTTCTGCCTTCATAACTCTTGGAAACATGATGAAGTTCAATAGTCTTCTTACCCATTCTGGTCTCCACAGAATCCAGTTCCAGGGCCTTGTCAAATACCGGCGCTTTTCCGGCTTTCAGAGCTTCCAGGCGGTCCAGACGTGCTCTCTGCTTGGTCGTTCTCGCCCGGCATCCTCTGGCTGCCCATTCCAGTTCCATCCGGAGGATGCTCTGCCGCTTCCGTTCCGTCGCCAGCTCCATCTCTTCCCGCTGCGCCTTTAATTCCAGAAATTGCGAATAATTAGCATCATAGCTGTAAATCTTACCACGGCTGATCTCCAGAATCCGGTTTGTCACCTGATCCAGAAAATAACGGTCATGGGTAACGGTAATCACCGTTCCACGGTATCTTCTCAGATACTGCTCCAGCCACCGGATCATATCCTCATCCAGATGGTTGGTGGGCTCGTCCAGAATCAGAATATCCGACGGCAAAAGCAGGGTTCTCGCCAGTGCCGCACGCTTCTTCTGCCCTCCTGACAAAGTACCCATTTTAGCATCATGCTCCAGGATACCAAGGGTATTCAGCATACTTCTTGCCTCATGCTCCATGATGTCCGCATCTCCGGCATCAGTTCCACCCCAGCTGCCCTTCACCGATGCAGAACCGGATACCACATAGGAAAGTACCGTCTCCTCCTCCGGGAATTCGTGCAGCTGGGTCAGATATGCAAGCTTCGCACCATTCTGGCGCACCACCTGCCCCTGATCCGGCTCCTCCGTTCCCGCAATGATCCGAAGAAGTGTCGTCTTACCTGTTCCATTGATTCCGATAATACCGATCTTTTCCCCTTCCTGAATTCCACAGGAAATATCGTCGAAGATCCATTTGTCACCATATAACTTGCTGACATGCTCAATATTTAAAATGTTCATTTGTTGTAATCCTCTCTCATCTTAGAACCGCTTTTATTCTAGCATAAAGAAGAAGATTGCGCAAAACTTACTGCCCTGCGATGTGCTGCCCTCTGCCACGCCGTGGGCCTCTTCGCCAACTTGCTTTCCTGCGCCGCGCTGTGAGCCTCTTCGCCAACTTGCTTTCCTGCGCCGCGCTGTGGGTCTCTGCACCAACTTGCTTTCCTGCGCCGCGCCGTGGGTCTCTGCACCAACTTGCTATCAAAAGTTCCTGCCTTTTTCAAAAAACGTGGAACTCACGGCCACAGACTTGCTTTCCAGACACATTTCACGCTCAAAAGCTTGTTGTAGCAAAGAAAAACAGGAACTTTGCCGAGGTCAATTTGAAATAGACCCAGGCATATCTATTAAGAATTGGAGAGAAGTTTCGTTGACAGCAAAGTATGGGAAATATATACTAAAATCAATCTCTTTCTATACTAGCATGTGAATAAGATACATCTTCAGATGTTCTTTTGAGGAATGATTTATGTACAGTGATATTTTTAGCAAACTATATGATGCATTTGGCTGGAATTATTATCCAGAATCCTTTGCTCAACTTTTGCTTCGTTGGATCGATGAGCAAGGATTACATATCAACAATATGCTTGACCTGGGATGTGGTACCGGCATCCTTTGCAATATGATAGCTGAGCATGGAATTGAAACTATGGGAATGGATTTGTCTCATGGGATGATTGCCATGGCAAAGCAGAATTATCCCCATATCGTTTTTCAGCAGGGAAATATGATCGACTGGAAGCCTAAGATGAACTTTGATCTGGTAACCAGTACCTGTGATGCGATCAATCATATCCTAGAGCCGGAAGATGTGAAAAAGGTGATAAAGAATGTATATTCCTATCTGAATCCAGGCGGCATTTTCCTATTTGATTTTTTGCGTCCTGGCGAAGAAGCTGACTGTGAGCCGGTTGATATGGGCGAACTTGATGGAAAGCGTCTGCAGTTTCAGATCTATCATCCAAAGGATCAGTTTGTAACCTTGCAGGCAGATTTATTTGAAGGGGATAAGTTGATTCATACTGAGAAGATTCAGGAACATCTGTATGAGCCCGAATGGATCTTAAACGTATTAAAAGAAACAGGATTTCAGGATGTGCGCTGTACGGATCAACTGTTAGAATCTGAATCAGGACATGCTGCGACTTGGTTTATTATAGCGAAGAAGTAATTAGCTTTCTAAATGGCAATCCCCATCATTCTATGGCTAGATACAAGAAAAGGTCAGGAGGGACGGCAAATGAAAAATCTGAACATTCCCGTTGGCATTTCCGATTTTGAAAAAATCCGGAATGACAAGTTTTACTATGTTGATAAAACCGGATTGGTCGCAGAACTTCTGAAAACCAAGGTCGAAGTAACATTTATTACCCGTCCTCGCCGCTTTGGAAAAACTTTAGGCATGAGTATGCTGGAAAGTTTCTTTGATATCAGAAAAGACAGCAAATCACTCTTTGATGGTCTTGAAATTACCCAGAATCAGAATCTGTGTCATGAGTGGATGAATCAGTATCCCACTGTTTTTGTTTCTTTCCGCCAGGTAGACGGGTTGAATTTCACCGGAGCATATGACATGCTCACAACCGTCATTGCAGAGTTGTATAAAGGGCATCCGTATCTGCTGGACAGTGATAAAATCAGTCCGTATGATAAAGAAATCATGAAACAGCTGGTATGCACCACTGCTTCTCCAAAAGCTATCAAGGGAAGTCTGTTATTACTGACAAAACTATTGCAGCAGCACTATGGGAAGCCCGTTGTCCTGCTCATTGATGAATACGATGTTCCATTGGCCAAGGCAAACAGCCACGGATACTATAACGAAATGCTGGATGTCATGAAAGGTCTGATGCAGGCCCTGAAGGACAATCGTTCTCTTCACTTTGCAGTCATTACCGGATGCCTGAAAATTGCAAAAGAAAGTATTTTCACAGGAACCAATAACTTTGTTTCCGATACTATTACCGATTCACGACTGAATGAATATTTTGGATTCGTGCAGGAAGAAGTCTCTCAGATACTTCAGGAGGCCGATATTACCGATCGTTCAGACAGCATCAAAGAATGGTACGATGGATATCATTTTGGAGATTTCGATGTGTACTGTCCATGGGATGTGATGAATTATCTTCTGGAATTACAGCACAACCCGGATGCCGCTCCGGTCAGCTACTGGAGAAATACCAGCGACAATGCAATCATCCGTTCTTTTATTGATTATGCAGGCAGCAATATCACCCAGAAATTAGAGACACTGCTCTCCGGCAGATCCATTCTCCAGCGAATTGATGAAAATCTTACTTACGATTATCTCCATTCTTCCGAAGACAATCTGTGGAGCATGTTATATCTGACTGGATATTTAACAAAAGCAAGGGAAACGGAATCTGGCAGCAATCCATCTGATCGTATAGTTGCTCTCACAATTCCAAATGCAGAGATAAAAGAAATTTTTGAGACGACCATTATCAAATGGTTTGACGACAGTGCAAAGACCTGGAACAGAAGCAGCCTATTTACTGCTGTCTGGAATGGAGACAGTGAAGGCATTACCCGAGAAATGAACGGCCTTCTTCGCCGGACCATCAGCTACCACGATTATAAAGAAGATTTCTACCATGCTTTTCTCGCAGGCATCTTCACCGGTGCCGGATATATGGTGGATTCCAACAAAGAACACGGCGAAGGCCGCAGCAACGTCGTCGTTTACGATTCCATTAATGGCCGCGTGGCCATCTTCGAAGCCAAATACACAAAAACGCTGGCCAATCTGGAACACGACTGCGATATCGCTTTACAGCAGATCGATGACCGCATGTATGCAAATGAATATGAAGATGATTATGATGAAATCCTCTGTTACGGAATCTCCTTTTTCAAGAAGCGGTGTATGATAAAAAAGAAAAATGGTGATTAAGCACAAGTCCCTCGGAACGAATGTTCCGAGGGATCTTTTTATTATTTTTTATCGTCCTCTTGACAGGTATCACGCCAATGTTCTGAGAGTCCTTTTTTCTCATATACCTCAAAATCATAATAATTTGATGGAAAAACTCCCCAACCGAACTCATCATAAAGAATTATCGCAACAGCCGACAATATCATTATCACAACATTCTTTCTGGAGATAACATGTTCCGAAAAATCCAACTCATATCCAAGCAATAAAAATACGCTTACCCAAAATGTTTTCTTTAGAAAATTACGCAAGGGAATAGATTTTTTCTTTATATATTTTCCGTTAACCCACTTATTGTCACTTAAAAATATTATTTTTGGTATCTCCCTTTTTTTAATCTTCATTATTCTTCCTGCTCCTTGTATTCTGTGTTTTTCTGTATTTCTACTATAATCATCATACTCGGTGGCATGGACAGAATATGGGTATTGGGGTGAAAAGAATAATTTTAATATACATCTAATCAATGACTATATGAGCAAATATATCGCAGATCATAAACTACTTGAAATTATAACAATGCAAACTTATGCATTTGAAGAAAATTGGAATTTATTCACTTCTCCAGGACGATATTCTGGAGATGTTCTAATAAATTCAGCCAATTGCTTCACGGCATTATCAAAATCTTTTTCCTTGATAATGCCATTATCAATCATGTCAAAGCATTGCTGCTTTACTCCATCAACAAATGCAAAGAATTCAACAGAAAAACTTTTGTCACTAATATTTGCCCGAACTTCAAAAGATTCAGCATTCGGAACAAGCTGTGTCAACTGACTAATAACATGCTTTTCTAATTCTGTCATTTTCTCGTCTCCTATTCTGCATCAATATACACTTTGGTACGATGATTCCCGCCATTTTCATCAGTATAAGTAATATTAACCATGGTTTCAGAAAGATTACCATTTTTGTCATATTCTGATTTAATAGAAGAAATAGAACCCTTAGTATCACTTATTTCTTCATTGACGGCTTCTTTTCCATTTTCCGGTACTTCATCCAACAAACCACCATCCAAATTGTTGTCAAATTTATAGACAGTTATCATACCATCTGCAGACTTTGTTGCAGTTATTATATCGGGGCGCTTTGACGCTCCAGAATATTGTATATCTGTAGTCAGTGAAACATCTCTACCTTCATCCAAGGAATCTTTGATATCATTTTCCATGCGTTTATAATCGCTCTGGTTTATTCTGGAGTCCATAGCAACTAAGTTGCCAGCGCCACCATCACCATTGAGATCACGGCCAACAGATAAGTTTTAGAATGAAAATCGACAAGAGGTTATAAAGCCTCTGCCGATTTTCTTTTTTTATAGGAAACAGCAGAAAAGAAGAGCGTGCAGAGCGTAAAAACTCTGACACGCTTATTTTTTTACCATAAAAGCAAATGAGGACGGAAAGGAGCATAGAACATGGCGAAACGAAAGTACAAGCGTCTGCATTACGAGGACAGGCAGACCATAGAGGCTATGAGTAAGCAGGGCAGCAGTGTAAGTGATATTGCAGAGGTGCTGGGAACGCATAGGGACACAATTTATAGGGAGTTCAAACGCTGCAACGCCACACTGAAAACCTACACGGCGGCAGCGGGGCAGCAGGCGTTATAAACAAGAAAAACAAAAGAGAGGTAAGACACATGAAAAAAGTAGATTTTAACAAATTGCAGGCAGGCGACTTAGTAGAAGTACCACGCACACAGTTTGCACCTATGCGTAGCGGCTGGAATGGCTGGTTATTCAGTGAGGCAGTAGTAATAAGAAAGGGAGTAGGAAGAAAAAGCAAAAGGAATGTAGTCGTAGTGGAAATGAGAACACCAGCGGGAAAGAACAGCTACGGGACTATAGAGGCTACATTTTACGCAGAGAATGTTTTTACTACGCCAGCAGCAAAGAACGCAAGAAACATTTTGAAGAAATACGGAATAGAGGACGCAGAGAGCTTTTACAAATTCATTGAGCGGGACGACGTAACGGGCTGCGATTGGATAAGGTTTTTGATAGAAAAAGGCTTTTTATTTAATGAGTAGGCGGCAGCAGCCGCCACGAGTGCCGTTAGTTCAGTTGGTTAGAGCAGCCGCCTCATAAGCGGCAAGTCGTGGGTTCAAATCCCACACGGCACATTGCGTAGCAGGCATGGCGAGCCTGCGGCAGAGGGCAGCAGGCTAATAGCTGCAATCTGTATACCGTGGAAAAATAGCGGCGGTCATACCAGCCAGAAAGTATGTGGACAGTCAACAGGTTTTCAGTTGCTTTTTAATGCGAAAAGCAGCCCGCACGGTAAAACCAAACGCCAGAACAGGAGAGCGGCACACATGGAAAGACAGAGAGCGCCGCCGAAAGGAAGAGAGGCAGAGAATGGCAGCAGAGGCATTGATAGTAGAGGACGCATACCAGAGAGGCTATGCAGATGCCATAGCAGATATGCGTAAGAAAAAAGAGCAGAGGCGGCAGCGGGAGCAGGCAAAGAAAGCCCGCCGCTGGTATTTCATTAAGCAGAAAGCCTACGGGCTTGCAATGCTGGCAGTTACCGTGCTGGCAGTATGGGCGACAGAGGGCGACATAACAATAGCGGTTATTACCGTACCGCTGGGGCTTATGTGTCTTTTCAGTAAAAAAATGCTGATAGTAGACAACTACTATTTTGAGGCAGAAAAGGGGCAGACATGGGAATAACAAGGACGGTAACAACACAGGTATATTGCGACGTATGCGGCAAGTGGGTAATTGGCTGGGAAAGCGAGGAAACAGGAGTAAGCAGAGAGTGGGCTAAGTACCATGCAAGGTGTAAGGGCTGCACAGCTGGACAAAAGGTTATATGCAAAGAGTGCCGCATAAAGCAGCGTATTAAAAAATGCAGTTTACAGAAAAAATGGGGCGCAGCCGGAATGGACGGCGGCGCTTGTCTGGGATTTTCGCACGACGGGGACGACGAGCCTATAGAACGCTGCAAGCGTTGCATAGCTTGCACAAGTTTTGACTGGGACGAGGAAAAAGAAAGGCTGAAACTATGAGAAAACGAAAACGACAGGTAGTTAAGAAACTGATACAGTGCGCAGCCATTATAGCGGCAGGCGTGCTGGCAATCATTCTGTTTATGCTGGCTATCTGGTACAGAGGAAAGAACAGCGAGCCAGTGACAGACGAACAGGTAGCAGCGCAGATGCAGCAGGCAGAGCCGCTGGTTATTGAAACGCCAGAGGCAGCCACAGAGGGCAGCATAAGGGTATACGACTATGACGGCTGCTGTATTTATTCCTACTACGGCAAAATTAGGATAAACAGCGACGGTAAGGACGGCAAGGACATTGACGTAGAGGCAATAGGCTACTTAGAGGGCTACCAAGAGCATAAGGACGAAAGCGAGGCAGGAAATGAGTGAGGTATACATACGCAGCCAGAATAAAGAAAAGCTGTATAGACTGGGTGGTAATTACGCCTGCGTAGAGTACGGAGAGTATGAGGACGTAAAGAAAAAGAGAGGCGGCGCAGAGGCAGACAAAAAGCGCCACGTAATTTGCATAAGTGACGGGTGTTTAGAAGAAATTGGAGAGTATGCCACAAAAGAGCGCTGCTTAGAGGTGCTGGACGAGATACAGAAAGCGTGCGTAAGCTATCTGTTTACGGCTGGCGGTGCAGCCGTAATAAGGGGCGGCATGGACGTACAGCCGTTTGCAGCAGTAATACCGAGGCTGTACGAAATGCCAGAGAAGTAGGAGAGGCAGACAGTGACAGTAAAGGAATTTATAGGCACGCTGGAGAGTTCAGACCGCCTGCGCATTATCGAGGGCAAAGCAGAGGTTTACGTAGGGTATCTGGCAGCGTTCAAACCGTTTGCAGACCATGAGATAAGCGAGGAATACCGAAAATACAGCGGGCATGAGGTAAAGAAGTTTAGAGCAGTGCCGGAGATAACGCACAGACGCTGGAAAGAGTTGGGGCTTATGAAACCATTAGAGCCAGACCAGACAGCGCAGTATAAGTTTAGTGATTTGCAGATGTCACTTTACTACACCATATACATACAGGAAAGGAAAGGGCAGGAAGTATGACAAAGAAAAAGCCGGATTTTTTACGGGATTTAGATACTGCAATCATGGACGAGCTTACAGGTGGCGGTATCAAGGAAAATGCAGCGGGACTGGTAGGAACGCTTACACAGATTGAGAAAATTAAGCAGCTATGCGGGCTGCCGTTTTGTGGTTATGTGGCAAAGTTGGAAACGGTAAGACCAAGCGGCGTGCCGGACGAGGTAACGGTAGTATTTGCAGAGGACGTACCATACAGAGCTTGCAGCGGCATAGAGTTTGACGTTATGCAGGAATTTGTAGAGGGCAGCAGGCTTTTACTGACAGGAAAGACGCAGACGCTTAAGGACTTCCAGAGCGGTAGACTGCTGGTATATATTCTGGCAGATTTTGTGGCGGTATCAGAAAAAGCAGTAGAGCAGGACGAGGTAGCAGTAAGAGGCATTATAGCAAATACGCCAACACACAGAGAAACGCCGAGAGGCAAGCGCATTACTGATATTACGGTAAAGGTAAGAAATGAGCTTACAGGTGGCAACTGCTATTTGCCGTGCATCTGCTGGCAGGAACAGGCAGACGAGGCGGCGCAGTGGCAGCAGGGCGACACTGTAGAGCTGCTGGGACGGTATCAGAGCCGCCAGTATGAAAAGGTGCTTGACGCAGCCACAGTACAAGAACAACAGGAAACCATAGAAAAGCAAAGCAGGCTTATTGCTGATTTAATAGCCACTCTGGAAAGCTGGGAGCAGACAGCAGGCTACGACGGCGTAGAGCTGAAAGAGCGGGCAAAAGATTTGCAATTAAGAGAAAGGCAGGATTTATGAACATGACTATTACAGAATTTATTGAGGCGGCGGCACATAACAAAATTATCCAGCTGGTAGTATTGGCGATTGTGTGCGACACGGTTTTTGGCGTGCTGCGTGCAATCAAAGAGAAGAAATTTAACAGCTGCGCAGGCATTGACGGGGCTATCAGAAAAGTAGGTATGCTTATTTCTCTGGTATTCATGCTGGCAATCGACGTACTGATTAAGATTAACTTAATCGGATTTATACCGGAGCAGGCACGTACATATTTAGGGCTTGATACCGTGGGCGTGGCTGAATTTTTCGCATTGCTTTACATTGCCTATGAGGTAGTGAGTATTTTTAAGAATATGGCATTATGCGGGCTGCCTGTAAAAAAGGTATGGGAAAAGGTGCGGGAGTTTCTGGCGAAGTATACGGACGAACTGCCGGACACAGACGAACTGGACGGGGACAGCACCACAGGCAACGTAGAGGAACACAGGACACAGGAAAGATAAGAATAATAAGGACATAGCAGCAAAGAGCACTTGCGGGACACCGCAGGCGCTTATTTTGTATGCGGAAAGGCGGGAAATATGAACATTAACAGAAAGATAAGTAAGTACAATTTCAATAAGGGCAGCGTTTCCAGAATTAAGTATATTGTTATCCATTATGTAGGCGCACTGGGCGGCGCAGAGGACAACTGCCGATATTATGGCGGCGGCAATAGAAATGCGTCGGCGCATTACTTTGTAGGATTTAACGGCGAGGTATGGCAGTGCGTAGAGGACGCTAAGCGGTCTTTATAGGGAATGTGAAAATGATCTTTTGTCACTTTCAGGGATTCGATCCGGTCGATACGGTAGATCGTCGGGAAGCTGTCGTCGATGACGGCAAACTGCTTTCGGTCCACATTTTCCAGAAATGCGGTCATGTAGAAATAGTATTCCGAGAACATGATAGCCAGCGGTTCCAGCCGTCTGGTTACTTTCTCACCATTTCGCTTGCTGTATGTAATCTCGATGACGCGGCTTTCCTGAATGGCCTGGCCAATGTCCCACATTTTATCGAGAAATGGTTTGTGATGTTGGGGTTCGATATAGTGATATGCTTCATTTGAGATGAGGTCGTGCACCAGCTTCATATTTTTCCGTGGCACACAGCCGTACACCAGCTTATTGAGAATCTGCATCATTTCGGATTTGGTCATAGAACGACTGTCGAGAAGAATTTTACAGACAGCCAGAATTTCGCTATTAGATAATGTGAATGTGCCCTGTGCTTCCAGACGATATCCACCCTCCCTGCGGTCATAGATCAACACCTGTCCACAGCCTTCCTCGCTTAACTTCATGGCAAAGTAACTACGTATATCGTTAAAATCACGCTGCACACTTTTTTCGTTGACACCGTACTTGCCGGCGCACTCTCTCTTGGATATGGTCTCGCCGTTCATGAGCCTTGCATACAAGTCCAGTATCCGGTTGTTCTTTCTTGTCATCTGCATGGTATATTCCTACTTTCTTCCATAGATTTTAAATCGTTCTTTTGAGATTATTATAAGTAGAAATGTGGACACATTCTGTCCTTCATAGAACTTTTTCGTCTTTACCGGGAAAACGTATATTTTTATTTATTATGCATAAATTCTATTTTATTTTTTACACTTTCTTCATTATATCGCACAATGGAAAACATTACAATCTGAATAAATTTCTTTTATCCCGGATATCCTGTTTTTGTATCTCATGGACACATTTTGTACTTTTTGACATTTACTGAATGTCATTTTTACTTTCATTATATACTACGATTTTTCAAATGACAATTAGTAAATGTCAGTTTTCAAGGAGGGCAATGCATGTTTAAAAATAAGACAGTTTCTGGTCGAAATAATATCGCAGGCAGCAATATTGCCCAGCTGAGAAAATCAGCCACTCCCAAAATGTCCCAGCGGCTTCTGGCAGATAAAGTCCAACTAGAAGGACTGGATCTTGATAAAAATGCCATCCAGCGGATCGAATCCGGCCAGCGGTTTGTGACCGATATCGAACTGAAAGTATTTGCCCGGATCTTTCAAGTAAGCTATGAAGATCTGCTGTCGGAGCATAAAACTGTGTTATAATACCAAAACAAAACCCCCGGAACTGCCGTTCCGAGGGCTTCACATTTTTACACCATTTCTTTTGTAAAAGCTTTCAATTTTTCTTCCAGTTCTCTGATCCTGTTGTCTTTGGATTCCAATTCTTTTCTCTGAGATTTTATTTCAACATCTTTGGATGCCAATTTTTCATCCTTGAATTCTATTTCTTTCTTTTGAGATTCTATTTCAACATCCTTAGATTCCAACTCCGCATCCTTGGAGGACAGTGCTCTCTTCTGAGAATCAATCTCCTCCTGCATCTCATCAATCATCAACTGCACTGTATTCTGATCCAGTTCTTTTAATTCCTTCGAGAACATTTCCATCACCTTCTCCACGTTCAAACAAAGATTATAGACTTCGTCATAGATCACCTTGAACTCCGGATAATCCGTAATCAGCCGGACAATATCTTCCGGTTCGTCACTGCTCAAAAACGTAATCCATGGTCCTGCCAGTCAATTTCTATTCTTCTGGGCAGATGAAAACAGAAACTTATATTCTACCCATTGAATCAGATTTAAGAAGTAAAAATCCCTCTGCAAAACACATTTAAAATGCTTGTTTGGGCGTATGAAAAAATTACAATAACCTCTACCCGGGAAAATACGGATTCTCGGGCAGGCAGAAAGCCAAACCAGCTATATATCCAAATGACTTTTATATATAGCAATTATAATGATTTTTCAGGATTTCTGATATCAGCTTTGGGCATTAAACATGATGAATACATCATATGCCCTGCAGTACTTCCTCAATCCACTCCCTCCGCTGAAGTACCTGTATCCACTCTTGGGGAATCCCCTCCTCTTTATAATACAGTCCGGCTAATCCACCAGCGACTGCACCAATGGTATCTGTATCTTCTCCAAGGTTCACAGCCATCAGCACTGTTTCTTTATAAGAATGGGAATGAAGCAGACACCATACAGCCGCTTCCAATGTATCCACTACATAGCCGCTGCTTTTGATTCCTTCTTTTGGATTTTCTTTAAATTCTGAAAGATCAGCCAATCGTTTGTAATTTTCCAGCTCTCGATGATTAGACAGATCCTGCCGATAATATTGATAGGCTCGATCCATTCCTTTCTGTAATCGATTTTCCAGTGATCCTTCTTCTTCAAGAATTGCCTTTACCAGGAAATAATAAATTCCACATGCTATCTGACTTCTTACATGCGCATGGGTGAGTGCCGATACTGCATGAATCATATAAATACTCTCATTTTCTGAAGTACAAACTTTTTTCTGCCGCTCGAACAAATACAGGCAGACTGGAAGAATACGCATAAGAGAACCATTTCCATTATCCCACTCTGTTTTTCCGCCCGATTCTAATGGTGCTATTCCTTTTGCATAATTCATAAGGGCTCTTGATGTTGCTGTTCCTATATCAAATACCTCGCCAAATGGTGTATATTCTCCATGCATGCACCACCTGCTGAATCGTTCCATCATATCGGTATAATCGATGGTTCCAACCGTTCTGATACTATCCAGTTCTGCTAATGCCATACTGCTGTCATCAGACCATGTGCCCCTTGGCTGATGATGAGTTCCATATTCCCGCATTCCTGTTACCGGATTTTTCATCAGCTCCGTTCTTGACATAAATTCCACGGGCACACCCAGGGCATCCCCAACAATTAATCCTAACATTCCATCTTTCCAAATATTGCTCATTCGTCATCCTCTTTCTATCTAAACATTCCTCTGTTGTTCTATTTCTTTTTGAATCCAGGTCATGATCACCTCAACCAGATACTCCTGCTGAATCTGACTCAATTCCCTGCCCGGCTGTATTTTATGCCATTTTCTGATGCATTCCCTGCAACAGGTTGCGGTCGCATGCTGCGCTATAAAAACCGGATGCCCTTTCATCGGCGTCTGTTTTCCATCATTGGGAATGTATGCAGGTGCCTCTCTTTTTTCTATAAAATCCCTGGCGTGATCCTTGAGCGTATCCAGACCTTTTTCATTTATATAATCAATGTCCTGCTGTTTTAGATGAAAACTGCTGCGAAACTTCGAATGTTCTAGATGATCAAACAATTGAGTAAACCATTCCTCTTTTGTCACTTTATCACTTCGCCTCCATTATCTGCTACTCTTCCAGTTCTCTTAATTCTTCTGAAAATATTCCCATCACATTCCTCCTTGTTCAGATAAAAATTATAGATTTCTGATCTTCATTTTGATAAAATATTTTAAGTATTTTATATATATGCCAAAAGTAGCATACAACTTGCAGAAATGCAATCTTAATTTTAAAAATATTCAAAAAACTCATAAAAATCATACTCTAACATATACTTGATTTAGCTATTCCTTTATGCTATACTGGGCCTAGCTGAAAAATGAAGTGATGTTCAAGTAACATCAAACGAAAACCCCCGGAATGGCCGTTCCGGGGGTTTTCTTCACTTTGTTATACAGTTGTGCATTTGTCTAGGCTAATCGTCGCTGTTGTCTCTGTCTAGCCATTTGCAAATGTAGTAGCTGGCTACACCTGCTATGGCAGAGACGAAATCTAACTTTTTAATACTCTTCTTTCCTGATTTTCGTCAAATACTGTTTCTTTTTATTCACCTGATGCACCCGTGCACGTGGTTCATATTTTGCACAGTGCTGACAGTAAGTCTTATGACAGGCCTCTCTTCCCTTGGTGCACTGCCCCAGTGCGATATAGTATTTACATGGGATTTCTCTGTATTTTGCCATTTTATTTTCCTCGATTCTATTTTAGGGAATTACAATGGAACGAAATAACTTTTTGAGGAAAGAAAAAAGGCATCTCCCGCAGGAAATGCCTTTTGTCACCCCATATTAAATTCCTAACAGTTTACTATATGCTGCCAGTGCCCCTTCACTCTTTCCAGCCAGGACATTTTTAGCCAGAACTTTTCCGAGCTGTACGCCTTCCTGGTCAAAGCTGTTCACGTTCCACAGGAATCCCTGGAACATGATCTTATTTTCAAAGTGGGCAAGAATCGCACCCAGAGTTTTCGGAGTCAGCTGGTCACCAACGATAATGCTGCTGGGACGCTCACCTTCAAACTTCTTATTGAGATCCTGATCTTCTTTTCCGCATGCAAATGCGACGATCTGTGCAGCGACATTTGCTTTCAGCTTCTGCTGGCTGGTGCTTCCTTCGATCACATCGTCCATGCCGGCCTGATTCTCACGGAATCCAATAAACTGAAGCGGAACAATGGTAGTTCCCTGATGGAGCAGCTGATAGAATGAATGCTGTCCATTGGTTCCTGGCTCACCAAAGATAACCGGTCCGGTCTTATAATGAACCGGCTCACCAAAGCGGTTAACGCTCTTACCATTCGATTCCATATCTGCCTGCTGCAGATGTGCCGGAAAACGGCTCATTGCCTGGGAATATGGAAGAACGGCCGTCACTTCACAATCCAGTATATTACGCTCATATACACCGATCAGTGCATCCAGCATTGCCGGATTCTGGAAAATATCCTCATTTTTCGCAGTGTCATCTGCTGCTGCCATTCCAGCCAGGAAATCAGCAAACACTTCCGGTCCGAACGCCAGAGATAAGATTGCTCCTCCAACAGATGAAGATACGGAATATCTTCCACCGATATAATCGTCCATAAAGAAGGCAGTGATATAGTCTGTTCCTTTCGCCAGCGGAGAGGTTTCGCTTGTAACCGCTACCATATGTCTGGCTGGATCAAGACCTTCTTTCTTTATCGCATTTTTAACGAAGGTTTCATTCGTCAGAGTCTCCAGTGTTGTTCCTGACTTGGATACAAGAATAAATAATGCATGTGCAATATCAATGGAATTCAGAACTACTGCCGCATCATCCGGGTCAACATTGCTGATGAATTTTGCTTCCATCTTAAAGTTACCGGTTTTCTTTGCCCAGTTTTCAAGACCAATATAGATCGCACGGGGGCCAAGATCACTTCCGCCAATACCGATCTGTACAACCGTTGTAAATTTTTCACCAGCTTCATTGGTAATCTCACCGGCATGTACTTTTTTTGCAAAATCAGCAATTTTATTCTGCTGTTCTACATAGAATGCTCTCTTATTTACACCGTCTACACAGACATCTTCGCCAAGCTGTCCTCTGACCAGATGATGAAGTACTCGTCTGTGTTCACCGGTATTAATGATCTCGCCATTATAAAGTTCCTGGAATTTTTCTGTGAGCTGTGCTTCTTTTGCAAGATCGGACAACGTTGCCAATACGCGATCGTTTACCTTTTTTGCTGCAAAATTATAAACAAGTCCCTCTGCCATTGGAACCTGATACTTCTCCACACGTTCTTTCCCGCTGTCTCCCAGCATTACTTCTTTCAGTACAACCTGATCCTCCAATGCCTGCAAAGCATGAAAAGCGTCCAGTTGATCTAAATTTCTCCAAGCGACCATATTAATCTCCTTTTCAGTCATAACAATCATAATACATGTATAAACATATCAAATTTTGTTATAGATTTCAATGCCGTTTTGACATTTACTACCGGAGACTCTTCCCTGATGTTCCTTTATTCTGCTGCTTCTACAGAGAGCACTTCCCCTTCGAACGGGTCTACTTCTGACACGGTACCTGTATAAGTTACAGTCACCTTGTCACCTACATTTACACTGTCCAGTCCTTCCGGTTTCTCCTCATCGAAAGTAAATTCATAGCAGGTTCCATCCTCACCTGTTACAATAAACATAAAGTCTTTTACTTCATCTAATGTTCCGGTAAAAGTAGATGTCTCTTCAGACTGTCCCTCTGTTGCAGTTCCTTCCTGCTGTGTAGTTTCTTCCTGCTGTGCTGCTCCTGAGTTATCTGATTTTGCACCACAACCTGTCATCATAGATGCTGTCATTGTTGCTACAAGTACCATCATTGCAAATTTTCTTTTCATAATTATTGCCTCCTGCAAATTATTTTCTATTTTCAATCTATTAGATCACTGGCCCCATTAAAAAGTTTCACCCATTTCAAAAAATTTATGTTTTGCAAGAAAAGAACTTTCCATCTCTGGAAAACTCTTCAGCTTGATTTCTCACCAAAATCTGTATAAAAATGTCTCAGATCCTTGTTCCCCCGTCCACGCCGGGGCGTGGGCTCAGCACCCAACTTGCTTACAAAAGTTCCTGCCTTTTTCAAAAACGAGGGAGCTTGCGACCGCCAATCTGCGTTTCAGACCCATTTCATCTGCAAAAGCTTGTTGTGGCGCCGGGAAACAGGAACTGAAAAGGGGGCTGACGCGCTATAGACCCACAGCTCCCGACAGCTTTGTCTGAGGGGGACTCCACAGCTCCCGGCAGTCTTGTCAGAGGGGAACTCCACAGCTCCCGGCAGTCTTGTCAGAGGGGAACTCCACGGCTCCCGGCAGCTTTATTTAAAGGGAAAAATTTTGAACAAAAAAAGAGCTTTCCATCTCTGGAAAACTCTCATTCTAGCAGGGCTACAAGGATTCGAACCTTGAAATGACGGAGTCAGAGTCCGTTGCCTTACCGTTTGGCGATAGCCCTAAATTGTTGTTTTATTGGTGTGTTGTCAACCAACGAATGTTATTATAGGACATACCGCGAAAAAATGCAAGTACTTTTTTTAATTTTTTTCAACTTTTTTGCAGTTTCGAATTTTCCCCGTCATTGAAAGGTTTTTCAGCTATTTTGATGCATAACCTGTCTCAAAACTGACCCGGTTCACCAGTTCTTTTCCTTCCAGATACCGTTTCAGATTCTGGCTCCACAAGTGCACGATACGATCTTCCGTATCTTTGGAAAAACCGAAGCTCCGGCCGGCAATGTGGGGTGTGAGAACTACTTTCTCCATATGCCAGAGCGGATGATCTTCCGGCAAAGGTTCCGGATCAACCACATCCAGCGCTACACCTCCCAGATGTCCTTCTTTCAGAACACTGACCAGTGCTTCCATGTCAATCACATTTCCTCTTCCAACGTTGACAAGGAGTGCCTTCTCCTTCATCAGACATAAACGATGTTTATTCAACAGTCCTTTTGTTGCTGCGGTTCCCGGCAAACAATTAATCACAATATCTGCTTTCTGCAGTTCCTGATCCAGTTCATCCGGCGTAATCATTCCATCATAGCAGTCCGGATAGTTCCGGTCTGTTTTTCGCATCCCGATTATTTTGACACCGAACGCACAAAGCCGTTCTGCCACGCCGGTCCCAATATCTCCTGCACCGAGAATCAGTGCCCGCTTTCCATAGAGAAGCATCTCTGAAGGGATCGGACTCCACTTTCTCTCCTGTTGCTGTACTGCATATGTTTTCAGATTTCTGCAAAGTTCCAGCAGCACTGCAATCACATATTCCGGAATGACGATATGAAAGCAGCCACTGGCATTGGTCAGCGCCACTTCACGCGGGAATCCGTTTCGTGCGGTGTAGATATCTGTACCCGCCCAGCTCATCTGAATCCAGTGGAGATTTTCACACTGAGCGATCTCTCGAAGTCCCGGCTGTCCAAAGATAATCTGCGCCTGCTTTAACATTGGCAGCCGCTCTTCTCTGCTCATATCCTCCGGCACGTAGACGAATTCCACCATATCTTTTCCTGCTGCTTCCAGTTCTTCTCTCTGGCGCTCATCGCAGTCAAAAAGCACCGCCGCTTTGATTCTGTCCATCTTCACAAATCTCTCCCTTCTATTCCATCTGTAACACCACTGCCTGACAGCTCTTAAGCCAAAGCTGACGGCCATCCAGCACCACATCAGGCAGATTACTGAGCAGCACTTCTTTCACCGTACCCGGAAGTTCCAGTTCTGCCGCCTCCTGTCCCCAGTTTCCCATCACCAGAATCCTCTGATGTTCATATTCCCGGATATAAGCCATCACCTGTTCAGTCTCCTCATACACCGGTTTCAGGCAGCCATACACAAACGTATCTTTATAAGCAGGATTTTTCCGAAGAGCCGTCAGCTTCCGGTAATAATGAAGGATGGAATCCGGATCTCTCTCCTGGGCTTCCACATTCGTCTTCTGGTAATCCGGATTGACCGCAAGCCATGGTGTTCCTTCTGTAAACCCGGCTTCTTTATCGCTGCTCCACTGCATAGGGGTTCTGGCATTGTCCCTGCTCAGCCGGTTGCAGGCGGCAAGTGCCTCCTGCTCATCAAGCCCTGCTGCGAGCGCCTCTGCATACTGATCCTTCGTACTGATATCATCGAACTCCTCGATAGAGGTTCTCCTGACATTCTTCATACCGATTTCCTGTCCCTGATAAATAAAAGGAATTCCCCTGAGCAGAACACTGACAGTTCCCAGCATCTTGACTCCGGCATCATTCTGCCCATAATCCGGCAGGAACATGCTGGCACCTCTCGGCTCATCATGATTTTCAATAATATTGGAATACCTTCCGAAGGATTCCACCTCCGCCTGGGAAGCAAAAATGGTACTTCTCCATGTCTTAAAATCCACAGGCTTCGCTTCATACCATCCATGTTTCCCCAGGCAGAGTAAATGCTGCGAAAAATCAAAGATTGAAGAAAAATGTCCGTCAGGACCGATGAATTCCCTCAGTTCTTCTTCTTTTCCATTAAATACTTCTCCGACCGTAAAAGAATCATGAAGGGCAAAGGTATGCTTTTTCAGGTCCTCCAGCATCTCTCCGATGCCGGAGGCATGACTTACCACCACGTCTGCAGAACACAGACCATCGGGACCATCCGGCTCGTAATCCGGGAAGGACAGATCCTTCTGGATATTGATGATCGCATCTATCCGGAAGCCATCTACCCCTTTTTCTGCCCACCAGTTAATCATTTGATAGAGTTCCCTGGTCACTGCCGGATTATACCAGTTAAGATCCGGCTGCTCCCTGGCAAAAGAATGGTAATAATAAAGATCCTCCCAGCCAGGCACCGGCTCCCACATGCTGCCTCCGAAATAGGAGCGGTAGTTAGACGGCGCTTTTCCATTCTTTCCTTTCCGGAAGTAGAAATAATCACCATAAGGACCATAAGGATCCTTCAACGCTTTCTGAAACCATTCGTGCTGATCAGAACAGTGATTAAGAACCAGATCCATAATAAGGTGCATATCCCGCGCTTTCAGTCCGGCCACCAACTCTTCAAAGTCTTCCATGGTACCGAATTCCGGTGCGATCTTATAATAATCAGAAATGTCATATCCCTGATCCACAAAAGGTGACGCATAGATGGGTGACAGCCAGACCATATCGATCCCAAGTTCTTTCAAATAATCCAGTCTGCTGATGATCCCCTTCAGATCACCGATTCCGTCTCCGTCAGAATCCTGATAGCTCTTCGGATAAAGTTGACAGGCAATTTTATCATGCCACCATTTTCTTTCCATGTTACTCCTCCATAAAAAAACTGCCATAAGCGAAAGCCCCATATGGGTACTTTAAGCTTATGGCAGCCTTCGTTTATGGCTTATTATTGCATAATCATTTCAGAGCGTCAACTGCTGCCCGCTCAATTGGGAATCCTGCACGATAACGCTTGATGAACTCATCAAAGCCCTTTACATCCTCCGGATCCGGATCCATCTTTTCACCCTCGTCTCCGCCGAAGACTTTGTTCTGCAGATAATTTTCCAGTGCTTCTCCTGCGTCTTTATTTACCATGTAGGAGGCTAAGAGGGCAATTCCCCATGCGCCGCCTTCTCCTGCCGTCTTCATAACAGATACGGTTGCATCCATGGCAGCTGCCAGGATCTTCTGTCCAACACCTTTGGTCTTAAAGAGTCCGCCGTGTCCGGTAATACGGTCAATGGCTACTTCTTCCTCTTTCAGAAGGATATCAAGACCTACCTTCAGTGCGCCAAGAGAGGTGTAAAGATTGGCACGCATAAAGTTTGCCAGACTGAATTTACTGTCCGGAGTACGAACGAACATCGGACGTCCCTCTTCAAATCCGGTAATATGCTCTCCGGAGAAATAGTTGTATGCCAGCAGTCCGCCGCAGTCTTTATCACCTTCCAGTGCTTTGTTGTAAAGAGTTCCGAACAGTTTATTCATATCTACATCAATGCCGAAGCTCTCTGCAAATTCTTTGAAAATATTCACCCATGCATTCAGATCAGAGGTACAGTTGTTGCAGTGTACCATGGCAACTGCATCTCCGCTCGGAGTCGTTACCATATCGATCTCCTCATGCACCCTCTTTAATGCTTTCTCCAGTACGATCATGGCAAATACGGAGGTACCTGCAGATACATTACCAGTGCGCTGTTTCACACTATTGGTGGCTAGCATACCGGTTCCGGCGTCACCTTCCGGCGGGCATAACGGGCAGCCTGCCTGAAGAGTTCCGGTCGGATCCAGCTTCTTAGCTCCCTCTTCGGTCAGCACACCGGCTTTGTCACCTGCCAGCAGAACCTTCGGGAGCAGATGCTCCAGTTTCCACGGGAATCCCTTCGGTGCAACCAGCTCATCAAATTTCTGAATCATTGCTTTGTCATAATCCTTGATGGTGGAGTCAATCGGGAACATGCCGGAAGCGCTTCCTACACCCAGTACTTTTTCTCCGGTCAGCTGCCAGTGAATATAGCCGTCCAGTGTGGTAAAGAAGTCTACCTGCGGTACATGCTCTTCTCCATTTAAAATTGCCTGATACAGATGTGCAATGCTCCAACGCTGCGGTACATGGAAGTTAAATACCTTCGTCAGCGCCTCGGAGGCTTCCTGGGTAATGGTATTTCTCCAGGTGCGGAACGGTACCAGAAGATTGCCTTCTTTGTCAAATGCCAGGTATCCATGCATCATGGCACTGAATCCGATGGCTGCCAGCTTCTCCACTGCCACACCATATTTTTCCTTTACATCTTCTGTCATCCTCTGATAGCAGTCCTGCAGCCCGGTCCAGATATCCTCCAGCGTATATGTCCACACGCCATTCTCCAGCCGGTTCTCCCAGTCATGATCGCCGGATGCAATCGGCATATTGTTCTCATCCACCAGCACTGCTTTGATTCTGGTGGAACCAAACTCGATTCCCAATACTGCTTTTCCATTTACAATTGTATTCTTTACATCGCTCATCAGTCTTACCCTCCTGCTTCTTATCGTCCGGTATCTTCACACTTTTCCTGTCCGGACCCATTATGTTTTATCATACCATAGCACGGATATCTTTTCAAACGATTCAAGGTCATTTTCACCAAAATAGATGCATGATTCTGCCGGGAAAGAATACATCTTACCCAATATAGGAACAAATGTGAAGGACCATTCCACAAACGCCCGGAACCGTCAGGGACAGAATTCCATTCCGTACCGGATATCTGTCATTTTTCGTGGAATATCCTGTTTCACTGGTTTCCATCAGGCATTCCAGTTTCGCCTCTTCCGGCACTTCTGCCATCCAGACAGGAATCTCCACCTTTCGTTCTTCCTGGGCATTATTCATAAGCACAAGGATCGTTTCACGCCCATCGAACCGTCCATAGCTGATAAACTGTTCCTCCATGGTCAGAAACCGGGTGGAACCATATCTCAACACCGGATGTTCTTTTCGAATACGGATCATTTCCCGGTGAAATGCCAGAAGGTCCTGATCTTCCCGCCCCCATGGATAGGTTCTCCGGTTATCCGGATCCGTAAATCCGCATAATCCTGCCTCATCTCCGTAATACACAGTGGGACATCCCACCCAGGTCATCTGAAATACCACTGCTTCTTTCATCACGCCTTTACGGATGCCTTCAGAAGCCTCAGCTGCCCCCAGTGTATGAATTCTCCCTACCTTGCGATTGGTCCTGGTAAGAAACCGGGAATGGTCGTGATTGGACAGTTCATTCATGGCCGTCTCTAGTGAAGGTTCGCAAAAACGCGCCATGTTCCGGAGCATGGCATCCTGAAAGGCTCCTGCATTGCCATAGAGGTCATCCCGCCTGTCATCACTGTGTTTCTCCATACCTGTTAAAAACCAGGTGATCGGCTCCATAAACGCATCATAGTTCATAACCGAATCCCACTGGTCTCCCTGAAGCCACGCACTGCAGTCTCCATAATGCTCTGCCAGAATCAACGCCTCTGGATTTGTCTTCTTCACCCGTTGCCGGAATGCTCTCCAGAAATCATGATTATAGGCTTCCGAATAGCCAAGATCTGCCGCCACATCCAGTCTCCAGCCATCCACGCTGTAAGGAGGTTTCAGCCATTTCTCCGCAATATGGAGGATATACTCCCGCAAATTGGGAGACTGCTCATAATTCAGCTTCGGCAGCGTGTCATGCCCCCACCAGCCGTCATAGTATGGATTATACGGCCATTCATGCTCATTATTAAATTTGAAAAAATCCCGATAAGGGCTGCTGGCAGATACATACGCTCCCTTTTCATATGTGCCGTCACCTTCATACAGACATTCCCGATCCAGCCATTTATTGAAGGAGCCGCAGTGATTGAAGACTCCATCCAGAATAATCCGCATGCCGCGGGCATGCACTTCTTTCACAAACTCTGCAAAGTACGCATTGCTGGCATCCAGGTTTTTCTTATCCACCACCCGTTTCTGATATTTGGCCGCATGGCTGTTATCCAGATCTCCTTCTGTCAGACACTCTCCGCCGTCTTCCGCGATCACCGTCAGATGTGGATCGATATAATCATAATCCTGCGTATCATACTTGTGATTGGACGGTGACACGAAGATAGGATTCAGATACAGTACCTCGATTCCCAACTCCTGCAGATAATCGAGTTTCTCCCCCACGCCCGGAAGATCTCCTCCGTAAAAAGTATGGACATCATAGGCATCCGGCAGCTTCTCCCAGTCCTTTACTTTGTGTACATACCGTCCGGTATAAAAATACTCACGGTCTTCCACATCATTTGACGGCTCTCCGTTCCGGAACCGGTCTGTGAAGATCTGGTACATAACTGCGCCCTTCGCCCAGTCCGGCGTGTGAAAATCCGGCAGAATCCGGAATGCGTACGCTTCCTGCAGATCTTCCGTCACTCCCAGTTTGTTATAAAAACATCTCTGATTTCCTGCAATAATCTCAAAAAAATAGTGGACCGGTCCTTCCAGCGGTCCCAAAGCACAGACATAGTAATCAAACATATCTTTTGAATATGTTTTTTCCATGGCTGTCTTCTGATTTCCGCAGATCAGGTATACCAGATCCACATCGTTCCGGGCGGTTCGAAATTTAATCTCCACCCGTTCTCCTCTGTCCGGTTCTGCCGGTTTTCTGTAATTTCCGCTTTCATCACTGAACAGAGCTTTCTGATTGAATTTTTCGTTTCCCCACATAACACTGCTGCCCCCTGCCTTTTATTCTATTATATCCTGTTCCCTTAAAAAAGGACAGTAAAAAAGACAGCGGGGGTAGTGCTGTCTTTTTTAGGAGAAGGTATTTCTTGTTTCTTATGGGGTGTAGCAAAAACTATATAATGTATTGGGGGTTTTTACAGTTAGTATAATAGCATATTCCCCAACCGAAGTGTGCACAAACATCACAAAAATCACATTTCAATTTTGTGTATTTTGCACAGTATTTTTTAGGTTTCTGTTTCTTCTGACGGAAACAGAGCTTCAAATTCTTCTCTTCCTATCTTCTCTTTTTCCAGAAGAAGCTCTGCGCAGGCATCCAATACGGAACGGTACTTCATGATAATATCCTTTGCCTGTGCATAGCAGCTGTCGATGATCTCTTTGACCTCACGGTCAATCTCGCCTGCCACCTGCTCACCATATCCTCTGTCGTGTGCCAGATCGCGTCCGATAAAGACTTCCTCTTCATCGCTTCCATAGCTGATCAGACCCAGTTTCTCAGACATACCGTATTTGGTCACCATAGATCTGGCAATGGAAGTTGCCTGTTTAATATCCTGAGATGCACCTGTGGTGATATCATCAAATACCAGCTCCTCAGCTACACGGCCTCCCAGATCCACCACAATATTCTGGATCATTCTGCCTCTGGTATTAAACATCTCGTCTTTCTCCGGAAGCGGCATGGTATAACCTGCTGCCCCTACTCCGGTCGGAATGATGGATACGGTATAGACCGGCCCCACATCCGGAAGTACATGAAACAGAATCGCATGACCCGCTTCATGATATGCGGTAATCCGTTTCTCTTTGTCAGAGATGACACGGCTCTTCTTCTCCGCACCGATACCAACCTTGATAAATGCTCTCTTGATATCTGCCTGCATCATGTAAGCACGGTCATCCTTCGCCGCTATGATCGCCGCCTCATTCAGAAGATTTTCCAGATCTGCTCCGGTAAATCCTGCCGTCGTCTGCGCAATCTGATGAAGATCTACATCCTCACCCATCGGTTTGTTCTTTGCATGCACGCGGAGAATTGCCTCACGGCCTTTCACATCCGGACGCGCCACTCCGATCTTCCGGTCAAAACGTCCCGGACGTAAGATCGCCGGGTCGAGAATATCCACACGATTAGTTGCTGCCATAACAATGATGCCTTCATTGACTCCAAAACCATCCATCTCTACAAGAAGCTGGTTCAGCGTCTGCTCTCTCTCATCATGTCCGCCGCCCATGCCGGTACCTCTTCTTCTGGCTACCGCATCAATCTCATCGATAAATACAATACAGGGCGCATTTTTCTTTGCGTTGGTAAAAAGATCTCTGACACGGGATGCACCGACTCCCACGAACATTTCCACAAAATCAGAACCTGAAATGCTGAAGAACGGAACTCCCGCTTCTCCTGCCACCGCCTTGGCGATCAGCGTCTTACCGGTTCCGGGAGGGCCTACCAGCAGCACTCCTTTGGGGATTCTTGCTCCCACTCTCGTATAACGTCCCGGGTTCTTCAGGAAATCCACGATCTCCTCCAGTTCCCCTTTTTCTTCTTCCAGTCCTGCCACATCTTTAAAACCGATCTTAGCATCCTCTCCGGAAGTCATCTGTGCATGGCTTCTTCCGAAGTCCAGCATCTTGGCATTGCCGCCGCCCGCATTTCTTCCCATGGTCATGACCAGAACAAAAAACATCATTCCGCACATGATCAGTGGCATCCCATAGGTTTCAAAAAATCCGGGACCTTTGACCGCAGCCACATCACAGCTGATGCCTGCCGCTTTTAATGTTTCTTCTTCATCCTCCGTATTCAGGATGTTTGTTGTCTTAACGGAACCGTCCTTCAGAGTATATGTGACCGTACCCGTCGGTGTCTCCTGATTCGGCGTAATTGTCGCGCTGGTGATGTCCGCATTGTCGATAGCCTGCTCATACTGCTCATATGTGTACATGGCTTTTCCCTGCATCTGGCTCTCAAAGAACATGAGTACCATGCAGATTACGGCAAAGAACATCAGATAGGAGCCGATTCCTCTCCACTGTCTGTTCAAGCTTTTCTTATCCTCCTGTTAGTCAAACTCTACCATGCCGATATACGGCAGGTTACGATACTGCTGGTCATAATCCAGTCCATATCCTACTACAAATTTATCTTCAATCTGGAATCCTACATATTCCACATCCACGTCTACCACACGTCTCTCCGGTTTATCCAGAAGTGTACAGATCTTAAGGCTGGCCGGATTTCTCTGCGCCAGCAATTTTTTCAGATGGCTTAACGTACGTCCGGAATCGATGATATCCTCAATGATAATTACATTGCGATCCATGATCGTTTCATCCAGGTCTTTCACAATCTTGACGATTCCACTGGATTTGGTCTCTCCGCCGTAGCTGGAGCACTGCATGAAGTCCATGGTTACCGGTACAGTAATTCTTTTTGCCAGTTCACAGGTAAAATATACGCTGCCCTTTAAAATACAGATCAGATGAACGCTTTTTCCTGCATAATCACGACTGATCTGTTCACCCAGCTCTTTGATTCTTGCGTCAACTTTCTCCTCCGAAAGCATAACTTCAATATGATGTTTTTCCATGGTTTATTCCTCCCTGTTCTTTATTTGTACTTTTAAAATGGTCTTCGTCTGTTCTGTCACTTTATAGTCTTCACTGATTCTCATTCCCACGATCCAGACCACCTGATTTCCGTCGGCAAGAAGAATCAGTCCGTCCCGCTTTTCCCGCGGTACCTTACTGTCTATCAGATAATCTTTCAGTTTTTTATGGGCATGTTCCCCGTTTGCCAGACAGTCTCCCGGCCTGCGGGTACGAATAACCAAACCGTGTCTAATTTTATCATAATCAAACCACTTCGTATAGCATCTGTTGGGAATTTTCTTCATTTTCCCCGCTTTTTCCATCGAAAACAGAAAGGTTTCCCCGCCAAATACAAACTCCGCCCGCGGCTGCTCTGAAAAATTCTCCGGCAGGCAAATCCGTACTTCTTCCTGATATTCCACCGGGGTCTTTTTTCTGCTCTTTCTCCGCAACAGGAGATCCTTATATCCAAGCTCCGCATATGCGCCTCCAGGAAGACTGGTTCTTCCGCCCCGCTTTCCATGGGCCAGAGATACAAGCTGTTCTGCATGAACCGCCTCCAGATCTTTTCCACTTCCCATAAGCTGTTCCAGAAGACTTAATACCATCCGTTTCTGCATAGCCGGATGAAGTTCCTCAAATGCGGCAAGACGAATCCTGATCTCCTCCGTCTGGATCTGTGCATACAGCGCACAGGCTTTCTCCGTCTCCTTCAGCAGATACTCCTCGGTCTCCCGCAGCTGTTCTGCAGTCCGGGCCATTCTGGAAACACTCCCGGGCCAGATCTGCTCCATAGGCGTCAGCAGGAGATGCCGGATCTTATTTCTCGTATAGGACAGTTCCTGATTGCTCTCATCCTCCACCCAGGAGATGCCTTCCTCCTTCAGAAATTCCAGAATTTCTTCTTTCGTCACGCACAGAAGGGGCCGGATATACGGCAGCCGGACCGGCTCCATTCCCCTGAGTCCACGAAGGCCCGTGCCCCTCATCAGCCGGAACAGCATGGTCTCTGCCTGGTCATTCTGATGATGGGCCAGCGCCGTCCTGCTGCCCGGGTGCTCCCTCTGATATTCTTCAAATGCCTCATAGCGGGCTTCCCGCCCGGCTTCTTCCAGACTCATATGAAGCCCCACCGCCATTTCCGGCACATCTTTTTTTACAATTTTCAGCGGAATTCCACGCTCCCTGCAAAATGCTTCGCAGAATGCCTGATCCCGATCCGCCGTCTCTCCCCGGATGCCATGATGGACATGCAGTGCTTCCACTTCAATCTGCCCTTTTTCTCTGTATTCAGAGAGCAGCAGAAGAAGAGCCACCGAATCCGCCCCACCGGACAGTCCGACCACAATCCGCATGCCCGGTTCTGTCATATGCCATTTTTCCAGACAGGAAAATACTTTTTCCCTCATGGTTTCACGTCCTTTGTATCCATATTCCTCTATCACTATAAAGAAAAGCCCCGGAAAATGCAATTCTTTTTCCGGTCACCGCTTCCAGATTCCCACTACCAGAACCGTCATATCATCTGTTCCCCCACCATAGGCCTCTACTTGCTCCAGCAGCCGTTCTGCCATCTCAGCCGGAGTCCCGGCGGGCAGATTTCCAATCAGATCTTTTAAGATCTGTTCTTCCTCTCCCACCGGAAGTGCTCCCAGCACGCCGTCCGTTACCATGAACAGCAGATTTCCATCATACATGCGGATACGGAACGGATCCAGCGACAGCTGTCCGGAGACTCCGGCAGGAAGGCTGTACCCATGGATGCATTCTACGCCATGTTCCTTCTTCAGAAAACTTGCCGCCGATCCGATCTTCAGAAACTCACACACTCCTGTATAAAGATCTATCGCCGCCAGATCCATCGTAGAAAAGATCCGGGTATCCGGCTGCAGCACAAGGGATGAGTTGATCATGCGAATCGCCGTTTCCTTGGAAAATCCAGCTTCCAAAAACTGTTCCAGCAGATCAAGCACCAGCTCGCTCTGGGAACAGGCCTGAAGTCCTGACCCCATTCCATCTGAAAGACCGGCATAAAATCTGCCATCCGGAAGCCAGAATACGGAGAAATTGTCTCCCGACACCACCTCTCCTTTTTTCACAGCTTTCCTCACTCCATACAACACATTGTACGCAGTGCCCTCCACAAACAGTACCGTAATCCGTTCCTGCCCCACGAATGTGCGGCTGTCCCGGTCCGGCATCATCTCACAGTCCAGAAGCTCCGACAGGACGCCCGCCACTTTTTTCACCGGCACGCAGATCTTCTTTCTCGTCTTCATGACCAGATAGATCTGCCGTTTCTTTCCCCTTGGGCCATAGAAAAATACTTTTTCCACCTGAACGCCCATCAGCTTCATGCGGCGTCCGATCTCCTGCTCCAGCTTTCCGTCCTCCTGCGTCCCGTAGATTCGTTCCATGGCGCCTTCCAGTATCTGGCTCATCTCTTGAATCTGCCCGGCCGCTGCCATCCGGTTTTCAGCAAGCCGAAGCTGCAGGAGCCGTTCCCCCCGGTCCAGGCCTTCCACCGGCTGCGGCGTCATGCAAAAGCTCCTTGATAACTGCAGAAAGCTTTCCTGGTATTCCTTCATCCACTGCCGGACCGGATGCAGCAGTTCCTTCTCCTCCGGCAGGTTTCTCCCACTTCCGAACCACTCTCTTACATAGCCCAGCAGGACGATAACGGAAAATATGGCTCCACCTTTCATAATACTGAGCGCCATTTCCCATGCCGCTTTGTTCAGCATGTACTCTACCGCCAGTTCCATAGCCATCAGGCTTGTCCCGGTTCCGGCTCCGAAGAGCCACTTGTTCCGCCCGGTGCCCTTCTTTCCATACAGGACCAGCAGACATCCTCCTACCATGACTGACAATACGTATTTACTCCATTCCATATGTTTTCCCTCCTCTTCTTTCCGGTAGAGGGATTATAGAAATCATGAATCCGCAATCTTTGTCATTTGGAAGTGGTTCAGGCAGAAATATTTTCGACATGAAGACAGCCCGTGCAAAAACCGGAATATCAGTTTTTACACGGGCCATTCTTCGTTCACAGTCCTATTTATCACTTGCTTTAAAAATAATTTCATCCGGGTAGACAAGTCCCAGCTTGTCCTTCGCCACATCTTCCACGTACTTTTTCGTCTGTGTATAAGCCTCAAGATCTTCGATCTCTTTGCTCCGCTCCTTTTCCTTATCAATCTGAGCCTGAATGTTATTCTCTCTCTCCTGATATGAAAGATTTTTCTGCTTCAGACGGATTCCTCCTACGGTACTGACACCAAAAACAATCAGCACAATCAGAATAATTCCCCAGGATTCCAGATGTCTTCTACGCTCACGGAGCCGTCTGCTTTTCGCTTTCGCTGCCATATTCCGCCTCCTCCCTATGAGAATAGAATAATTATAAACTCCCGGAAACCATTTTTCAATTTCTTTTTACAAAAGCGATACAATAATCTAACAAATTTACAGAATTTTCCACCAACTGCCTGCACCGGCCTGCAGATGATCCCCAGACACCCATTTAAAATCCACGCAATGTGTTCCACCAGCCAGGTGCTGACTGTCTGATGATAGACAAACATTCCAACTGCCACCGCAGCCAGCGCATAGCCCCTGAGCGCCCCGTCGTTCTCCCTGTAGATCAGCTGAAAAACAAGTAATGCAGACAGAAACCAGTACAACACATCCTCCAGCGCCACGCTCCAGACGCCGTGGGGCAGTACCCGCCGAAAAATGCGGATACCATCATAAATCACCAGGATGAGCATCCCCCTCAGGACTGCAAGTCCAAAAAACATAAGTTCCCTGATCAGTCCCATTTCCGGCACCCTCATCGAAACAGGCGGTTCAGCAGGGATTCTCCGCCTTTCTTAAAGTCTGAGACCTCCGAATACTGAAAGCTGTCAATCCTGCCCTCCAGATCAATCTCACCTTTTTCCAGTGACAGCCGGTTTACATGAAGATCTGCCCCCTTAATCTGCAGCATGCCCAGCTCTGTCTCCAGCAGTACCTCGGATATGTCAAAGGAGATGACGTCAGACACTCCCGTAATGCTTCCGGTCCTGCGGTTCATGACCGACAGTTTGTGCGAGCCTCTGTTCTGTGGACGTTCTTCCATCGTTCCTGTTTTTATCATAAAAAAACCTCCCATATATTCTTTTAAAATATATTAGGAGGTTCTCTTCTTTATTCTTATAAATATTTGTAAAGCTCTTTCGCTTCGTCTTTCCTGACCGTTTCCTGTACGTCCAGCACTTCCACCTTCACGGTTCTCGTACCGAACTCAATCTCAATGACATCTCCCTCTTTCACGTTCAGGGATGCCTTGGCGGATTTTCCATTCACCAGTACACGGCCTGCATCACAGGCTTCGTTGGCAACCGTGCGCCGCTTGATCAGCCTGGATACTTTCAGGAATTTGTCTAATCTCATTTATTTCACCTGATTAGTTCAGAGCGTCCTTTAAAGCTTTTCCTGCTTTGAATTTCGGAGCTTTGGAAGCTGCGATCGGCATCGGTTCGCCAGTATGCGGGTTTCTTCCCTCTCTTGCTGCTCTCTCAGCTACTTCGAAAGTACCAAATCCAACTACCTGAACTTTCTCACCTTTCTTCAGTTCGTCTGTAACAACGTCGATAAATGCTTTAACAGCTTTCTCTGCATCTTTTTTAGTCAACTCAGCGTTCTCTGCAACTGCTGCGATCAGCTCTGCTTTGTTCATGTCTTTATTTCCTCCTCGGATCTTTCTTGTTTTATAGCATGTATCAATAGTTATACCCGTTTTCCTATTGTTTGTCAAGCAGATTTCCTTGATTTTCAGCCAGTTTCCGGCGCTTTTTCGCTTCCTTTTCCTGGCGCTTGATCTCCTCCCAACGGGCCTGATTCTGCTCCGGAGAACCGTACTCCTCATTCCCAAATACATGGGGATGACGACGCACCATTTTCTCTGCCAGACCATTCACCACATCTGCCATGGTGAACTGTCCTTCTTCCTCGGCAATTCTTGCATGAAGAAGAACCTGGAGAAGTACATCTCCAAGTTCTTCACACAAGTTTTCTTCGTCATGCTGTTCGATTGCCTGTACCACTTCCTCGCATTCGTTGCGAAGACAGGGGATCAGACTCTCATGGGTCTGGGCCTTGTCCCAGGGGCAGCCATGTTCGCTTCGAAGCTGCGCAATTACATTCAGAAGTTCCTCGTAACTATACATAAGCCTGTCCTTACAGCATCTTGTTGATCATGGAAAGCACTTCTTCTCCGAGAGCTGCACTCTTCTGATCAGCATCTTCAAGAGAAGTTCCCTTGATTCCATAGTAGAATTTGATCTTCGGCTCAGTTCCGGAAGGTCTGACACAAAGCCATGCACCGTCATTCAGATCGTAGTAAAGTACATTGGAAACCGGAAGTCCGGTCGGATGTACCTCACCAGTCTTCATATCTTTGACGGTATCCAGTTTGTAGTCTCTTGCAGATACTACATGATAGCCGCCGATCTCAGTCGGAGTATTGTTTCTTAAAGTCTCCAGAATCTCCTGGATCTTTGCAAGACCTTCAATGCCTTTCAGTTCGATGGATTTTACCGCATCTTTATAGTAGCCGTATTTCTCATACATTGCTACCATGGCATCCCACAGGGTCATACCTTTCATCTTGTAATAAGCAGCTGCCTCGCAGAGAGCTGCCACTGCGGAAATCGCATCCTTATCTCTTGCGTAGGTACCGATCAGGCAGCCATAGGACTCTTCCATACCGAAGAGGTAAGTGCCTTTTCCAGTCTCCTCATTTTTCAGAATCTGCTGACCGATATATTTGAATCCGGTCAGTACCTCTATCAGTTTGCAGCCATAATTTGCAGCAACGGCATCTACCAGATTGGTGGTTACAATGGATTTTACCACTTCACCGTCTGCCGGGATCTTGCCTGCTGCCTGCTTCTGGCTTAACACATAATCGCACAGAAGGGAACCGGACATATTACCGGTCAACGGAATATACGCGCCGGATTTGCTGTCTTTGACATAAACGCCGAGACGGTCTGCATCCGGATCTGTTGCCAGCACCAGATCTGCATTTACTTCTTTTGCAAGTTTCAGACCCAGCTCAAATGCTGCCGGAGATTCAGGATTCGGATAATTAACGGTCGGGAAGTTTCCATCCGGAAGTTCCTGTTCTTTTACTACATATACGTTTTCAAATCCAAGCTCTTTTAATACTCTTCTTGCCGGAAGATTGCCGGTACCATGAAGCGGGGTATAGACAATGCGGATGTCTTTCTGCATCTTGTCAATGGCATCCTGATTCACTACCTGTGCTTCTACATGAGCGATGAATTTGTCATCAATCTCTTTACCGATAATCTCATATTTTCCTGCGGCAATGGCATCCTCCTGGCTGATGGTCTTTACGGTAGAAAGATCGGTGATTGCCAGTACCTCTGCGGTAACGCCTTTGTCATGAGGCGGTGTAAACTGTGCACCATCCTCCCAGTACACTTTGTATCCATTGTACTCAGCCGGGTTGTGGCTGGCAGTAATATTCAAACCTGCGATGCAGTGCAGTTCACGTACTGCGAAGGACAGTTCCGGAGTCGGACGAAGAGACTCGAATTTGTATGCTTTAATTCCATTTGCTGCCAGTGTCAAAGCTGCTTCCTCAGCAAATTCCGGAGACATCCGGCGGGAATCATAGGCAATGGCAACACCCTTATCCTGGCCGCCCTGTTTGATAATGTAGTTGGCAAGGCCCTGGGTTGCACGGCGTACCACATAAATATTCATACGGTTAATACCGGCACCAATCACTCCGCGAAGTCCGGCGGTACCAAACTCCAGATCTTTGTAAAAGCGCTCCTTAATCTCCTTATCATCATCCTTAATGGATCTTAATTCTTCTTTTGTAGCTTCATCAAAATACGGGTTGGACAGCCACTCCTCATAAATCTCTTTGTAGTCCATTTTGCACAATTACCTCCCTGATTTTCTTGGTTGATTAGAATTATTATACAATAACTCCCTGGAAAAGGAAACTCTTTTTTCCTGCTGCCCGAGGAATTTCTCCAGTTTCTCCATATGCTTTCCGGGGATCCATGCTTTGTTGGTGTTGTAATAATAATTGGCAAGCTTCCAGAATTTTTCCGGATATTCCATGCGGATGCCCAGATATTCCCGTTCTTCCGGGCTGAGGGGGTTCTTCTCTTCATATGCTCTCAGCATTTTTATTCCCAATCGGAAATCATAGTTCTGTTTCTCGAGAATTTTCCTCATGAAATGATACAGATCATTAATCTGTACATTGACGGAACACTTTTCAAAGTTAATGACCGCCATCCGGCTGCCATTCACCAGAATATTATGATGGGTATATTCCCCATGGCAGAAATGACCTTCTTCCAACGCATGCTGCCGAAGCTTTTTGTATGCACTCCTCTCCAGCATCCGCTCCATCCATTCTGCTTCCTCCAGTATCTTGGGAAAACAGCTAAGATAAGCCGTCTCAAATTCATTTTTCCGGGTCTTTTTCCTGATAAAGCGGTCAATCTTCTTCAACTCCCGGTTATGGCGGCGCAGTTCATCTTCCGCATCCGATCCGATCATCCGGACGTATTCCTCCTCTGACAGTTCCATACAATTCCGCATGGACAGATGAAGGCTTCCCAGGAGAGATGCCGCCTTCATGATCTCGCTCTCGCTTCTGGTGTCACACTCCCGTCCTTCCAACGCCTCTTTTACCACATAGGAATTATATTCCCGCCAGACGCTTGCAAGCTTCCCTTCCTGATCCGGTTCCATCCGGTCCACCAGATACCCCTGCTCCTGAAGATGCAAAAGCAGCTTTTGCTCCGTCTCAAGCTTCTGCACGCTTCCGGAATATTCCCGGATCAGTCTGCGTCCCTCACTGGTATCCAGCAGGAATGCGCCCCTGACTCTAAAGCTTCCTCTGACAGTAAACGGGTACTGCTCCAGCACCTGTAAATCCCGATCATTCATAGACTTTCCCCCATATTCCGGTCACTTCGTACCTTCTATCTTATGAGGAAATGTATGAAAATAGCACAAAAAAAGCGCCGCGGAAATTATTCCCGTGACGCTTTATAAATCTCTTTTGCTTTTGCAAGAAGCCATGTCTTCTCATTACGTTTCGGATCTTCGATGACCAGATCAAGAAGTTTGGAGAGCACTTCTCCAAGTCCGGGACCTGCAGGAATTCCTTCCATCATCAGATCTCTGCCGGTAATTACCATCTGTTTTAAGGTTACGCAGTCCTTTTCTTTCAAGATCTGCTCATACAGCTCCGTCACTACATAGAGCTTCGCCAGCTTATCCTCTCTGGTCGCCGGGTTCTGTGCCATAATATCAGCCCGCTGTACTTTCAGATACATAGGAAAGAGATCCGTTCCGATCCGGTTCACTGCTCTTCTGACACCCGCCGGTGTTCTGGCCGGATGATCGTCATGACAGCTGACCAGCTTCTTCACCTGCCGGATAGTTTCATTATCGAATTTCAGTCTCCTCAGAATCCCACCTGCCAGTTCTTCACTGATCTTTTGATGACCGCGAAAATGGTCAATGCCATTAGCATCCGTTGTCTTTGCCTGGGGCTTTCCAAAATCATGGAACAGCATGGTAAGCCGAAGGACTTTGTCTGCCTCCACCTCACCCATGGATTTGATGGTATGCACTCCTACGGAGTAACTATGATGGGGATTGTTCTGCTCACACGCCATGCAGGCATCAAATTCCGGCAGCACCACAGCAGTCATACCCGTCTCCCATGCTTCCAGAAGCCGTTCCGGATGGGGAGATACCAGTAATTTTACCAGCTCTGTCTGAATCCGCTCTGCGCTGACTTTTCTGAGGTTCTCCCGCAGCTCACAAATTGCCTGTTTCGTCTGCTCATCCAGAACAAATCCCAGCTGCGCTGCAAACCGGACGGCTCTCAGCATACGGAGCGCATCCTCCTGAAACCGTTCTCTGGCTTCTCCCACGCAGCGAATGATACCGCGTTTCAGATCACCGACTCCGTCAAACTCGTCCACCAGGCCCCGCTCTTCATTGTAAGCCATGGCATTGATGGTAAAATCTCTGCGCTTCAGGTCTTCTAAGAGACTCTTGGTAAAGACCACTTCCTTCGGGTGACGGCAGTCTTCGTACTCTCCATCCAGCCGATAGGTGGTGACCTCGAACCCTTCTTTTCCCAGCATAACCGTGACGGTGCCATGCTGGATGCCCGTATCAATGGTTCTGGCAAACAATGCTTTCACCTGATAGGGAGAAGCCGATGTGGTAATATCCCAGTCTGCAGGTTCTCTTCCCAGAAGTGCATCACGGACGCACCCGCCCACGGCATAAGCTTCATAGCCTGCCGCGGCGAGTGTACTGATTATCCTGTTGACTTTTTCCGGAATCTCAATCTGAATCATATTTAATATGCTTTACCCCAATATACCATTTTTTTCGCAGGTTTTCCGCAGCATACACAGGTGCCGGACAGCTGGTGCTGTTCGAAAGGCATGCAGCGGCTGGTTGCGGTCGTATCTTCTTTGATCTTATCCTCACAAGCCTGGTCTCCGCACCACATTGCTCTTACGAAGCCCGGTTTGTTGTTGATGGTCTCCACGAACTCTTCGTAAGTGGTTGCATCGTAAGTATGAGAATCTCTGTGAGCTCTTGCTTTCTCCAGCATGTCATGCTGCATGGTCTCAAGAATCTCACCCAGTTTTGTCTCGATCTCGTCAAGGGATACCACGATCTTCTCTCTGGTATCACGGCGGACGATGACTGCCTGATTTGCCTCGATATCCTTCGGTCCGATCTCAATACGGGTCGGAATACCTTTGATTTCCTGCTCAGCGAACTTCCAGCCCGGAGATTTTTCGGAATCATCTACTTTTACTTTGAACTGACGGGACAGTTTGTCTCTCAGCTCATATGCTTTATCAAGAACGCCCTCTTTGTGCTGTGCAACCGGAACGATCATAGTCTGTACCGGAGCGATCCGCGGCGGCAGTACCAGTCCGGAATCATCACCGTGTACCATAATGATGGCACCGATCAGACGAGTGGTCACACCCCAGGAAGTCTGATGGACATATTTCAGCTGGTTGTCTTTATCCGTGAACTGAATGCCGAATGCTTTTGCAAATCCGTCACCGAAGTTGTGGCTGGTACCGGACTGCAGTGCCTTTCCGTCATGCATCAGTGCCTCGATGGTGTAGGTGGCAATGGCACCTGCGAATTTCTCTTTATCTGTCTTGCGTCCTTTGATAACCGGAATAGCCAGTACCTGCTCACAGAAGTCTGCATAAACATTCAGCATCTGCTGGGTACGTGCCTCTGCCTCTTCCTCAGTCGCATGTACGGTATGTCCTTCCTGCCACAGGAACTCTCTGGAGCGAAGGAACGGTCTTGTGGTCTTCTCCCAACGGAGTACAGAACACCACTGGTTATATACCTTCGGAAGATCTCTGTAGGAATGAACCTCTTTCTGATAGAAATCGCAGAACAGAGTCTCGGAAGTCGGACGTACACACATACGCTCCTGCAGCGGTTCCAGTCCGCCATGGGTAACCCATGCTACTTCCGGAGCAAATCCTTCTACATGGTCTTTCTCTTTCTGAAGCAGACTCTCCGGAATCAGCATCGGCAGATATACATTCTCTACCCCTGTCTCTTTGAATCTGCGGTCAAGTTCGTTCTGGATGTTTTCCCAGATTGCATAGCCAGCCGGTTTGATTACCATGCATCCCTTTACGCTGGTATAATCACACAGCTCTGCTTTCTTCACGACATCGGTGTACCACTGGGCGAAATCCACGTCCATGGAAGTGATGCCTTCTACTAATTTTTTGTCTTTTGCCATTTTTTTGCAATCTCCTTTTTCATAGCCGCCGCGCCTTCTCGTCAGCAGCCGTTTTCCTGCAATTTTGCACCATTTTTAATTGTAAAAAGGAATGAAGGGTTTGTCAACATTCTCTTAACAATCATTTTCCATCCGGTCAATGTTTTTGATCTTTCCAATCACTACCAGCACATCACCCTCCCGGAACCGGTAATCCGGCGCAATCTCAATATTCGTCTCATGGCCGTTCTGCACCGCAATAATATTAAGACCGTATTTCTTTCTGATATTCAGCTCCATGACACTGGCTCCCAGCATGGACTCCGGTACGGAAATCTGACGGATCTCCACACTGTTATCAAGAGCGATGTAATCCATAAAGGTGCTGGAAATGAGCCGTTTTCCAAGGCGCACTGCCATATCCTTCTCCGGGTAGACGACCGTGGCACCGATACGCTTCAGCACTTCCCCCTGCTCCACGCTGCTGGCTTTGGCAATGACCTTAGGCACGCCCAGATCGATGACGCTCATGGTAATCAGGATGCTGGCGTCAATTTTCTCACCGATGCAGACTGCCACCACATCGCAGTTCTGAATACCGATTTCTTTTAACGTATCACTGTAGATGGTATCTGCCACAAAGGCATAATCTGTATACTGCCGAAGCTCTTTCACACGGCTTTCATCCCGATCCACGGCAATCACTTCCTTACCGGCCTGTGCCAGTGTAATGGCAAGGGCAGTGCCGAACCGTCCCAGTCCGATGACCCCGAAGGAAGCTGATTCTTTCTTTTTCTTTATCATACTCGTTCTCCTTTATCCTATGGTCACGGATTCCTCCGTATATCTTGCATTTTTCGGCTGCCGGCTGACCCAGATCGTGATCATGGTCATGGCACCCAGCCTTCCGGTAAACATAAAAAAGATCAAAATCCACCGGGCTGCAATGCCAAGTCCCGGCGTAATACCGGTGGATAATCCTGCAGTACTGAAGGCTGACACCGTCTCAAAAAAGAGCTGCATGAAGGTAAGCTCCGGCTCCGCCACACACATCAGGAAGGTTCCCACGCAGACCATCAGGGCGGAACAGATCACGATCATGGACGCCCTGGATACATTTTCCTTCGGAATACTTCTCCGGAATGCGCCTACCGGGCGCTTGGAAAATTCGCTCCGCACCGACTGCAGCAATACAAACATCGTACTGGTCTTCACACCGCCTCCGGTGGAACCGGAAGATGCTCCGATGAACATGAGGATACAGATTACGAACAGTCCCCCATTGCTGAAGCTTCCCAGGGAACAGGTGGAAAATCCCGCTGTTCTGGCGGACATGCTGTGGAAAAATGCCGCCATCCAGGAGATGGGCTCCGTCAGCTTCAAAAGCAGCGTACCGCCAGCCAATAAAATACCCGTCGTCACCAGCACCACTTTTGTGTGAAGTGTCAGCCTTCGGAAATTCCGCTGTCTCCCCAGATCCAGAATAACCGGAAATCCAATACCACCCACGATGACCAGTACACTGGTAATGAGATTCAATGCCACATTATCCCGATAGGGAATCAGATTTGTCATATTCCCAAGAATATCAAATCCCGCATTATTAAAAGAAGCTACCGAGTGAAAAATACTGATTCCCAGCGCATGGAGCGGGGAATAATCTTTCAGGAAAACCGGAAACGATAACAGAGCGCCCGCGGTTTCCACCACCAGAGTAATCAGAAGCACTGCTTCCACCATACGGACGATTCCTTTGTAACTGTCTACATTTAACGCTTCCTTTGCCAGCACCCTGCTCTTGATACTGACTTTCTTTCCGGCAGCAATCATAAGGCCCAGTCCTGCGGAAGCCACACCCAGACCGCCGATCTGGATTAAAATACCAATGACCGTCTGTCCGAAAGCCGTAAAGGTATCCGCGGTATCCACCACCACAAGACCCGTCACACATACTGCACTGGTGGCCGTAAAGAGGGCATTAAGAGGCGTTACTGTCACGCCTGATTTTATAGAAAAAGGTAATAACAAAAGCAATGTACCGATCAGAATCACCAGTGCAAATCCCATGGTAATGAGTCTGCCCGGCGGCTGCTTTTTTATAAATTCCTGAATATTCATTGTATCGTTACTCCTGTCCGCTTTGTCTGTAACATAGCATCCACATTTTCGTTTGTCAATATCAGCCAGCATAGGATCAGCCAATTCACAGATACTGATAGTAGAATCTGTGAAAAAGGAGGATGCAGTTATGAACCGGAGGAATACACTCTACATGCAGAAAGCAGCCATTGCTGCCGCAGTCTATCTGGTTCTGCGGTATCTTCTGCCTCTGGTTTTTCCTTTTTTCTTTGCGTGGCTGACGGTTGCCGCCCTGAACCGGTTCCGTCACCGGATATCCATGCGTCTGGTTCCTCTCAGCGCCGGTGTGTTGAGTATCCTTTTTCTGGCTGTACTTCTCTTTCTTCTGCTGAGCGGCTATCTTCTCTATCCACCCATCCGGGAACTTTTTCCGGTGTGGCAGGACTTCCTTTTACGTATGCCGCTTCTGTCTGACTGGATTCCTTCCTCCCTGCTGGGACAGATCACCCGCATGATGCCCTCCGTCTTCTCATGGCTGTTCGGAATCTTTCTTTATTTTGTCTCTCTGCTTCTCTTTGCCAGAGACTGGAAAGCCTTTGATGCAATGCTTTCAAAACTTCCTTTTTATCAGATGGTACGAAATGCCGGCGGCCGGTTGGCCACTGCCTGTCAAAACTGGATCCATGCCCAGATCCGGATCATGTTCGTCATTACCCTGGAATGTGCCGCCGGTTACTGGCTGCTGCTCCATCTGCCAGGTGCCGGACTGTGGGCCGTGCTCACCGGTTTTCTGGATGCGCTTCCGGTCTTCGGCACTGGGATCGTATTTCTTCCCTGGATTCTCGTGGAACTGCTCCGGCAGCGTTTCCTTGTCTGCCTGAAGCTTTCCATCCTCTACGCCATCACCTGGCTCACCCGTGAACTTCTGGAGCCGGGGCTTCTTGGCAACGGTCTTGGTCTCCTTCCAGTCTGCTTTCTGATCTCCGTCATTGCCGGGTTAAAACTTTTTGGTCCTGTGGGACTTTTTACCGGCCCTTTCGGAATCCTTCTTATCAGAGAGCTGTGGGTGGAGCTGGAAACTCCGGCTTCACCTCATACGTCATCTGTCTGCCCGTCCGGGGATGACGAAAAGACGTCTTAAAGGAGCAGAGGCAGAGCTGTCCGCCGCCTTTCCCATATTTGGCATCTCCCACAATGGGCATGCCCGCATGGGAAAGCTGTACCCGGATCTGATGATGGCGTCCTGTGAGCAGACGGATCTTCAGAAGAGTCTGATCTTCCCAGGACTCCAGCACTTCGTAGGTAAGTTCACTCCGCTTGCTTCCTCTGGTCCCTTCCGGCACCACTTTGGATAAGTTGTTTCTGGCATCTTTCAGAAGATAATCCACCAGTGTGCCTGATTCTGCGGAAGGTTTTCCACATACCAGCGCCTGATACCATTTTTCCATGTGGATATGGTCCGCTACCTGTCTGCTCAGGTCTGCTGCTGCCTTCTCATTAAATGCCACCAGAAGGATTCCCTCTACCGGCTGGTCCAGACGGTTCACCAGACCCAGATAGGGATTCTTCATTCCTTCTTCCAGGAGATCGTTTCTGAGCATGCTCATAAGGTCCGGCACTGACGCCCGTGCACTCTGCACTGCCAGTCCGGCACGTTTATGAATGACGCAGAGATCTTCGTCTCTGTAAAGTATTTCATATTTTTTCATCTTATACCTCTTTAACAGTGACACAAACCGGGAGTGACAGGCTGTCACTCCCGGATGTGTCACTATTCTATGTTCAACCGCCTAAAAATTCTGTCATTACTTCCTGGAACAGCTGCTCTTCTTCTTTCTTCAGTACCGGAGTCCTGGATTTATTTTCCGGCACCGGCTTCTGCCTGGCAGCATCTGTCTTCTCTGCTGTGTCCGGTTCTTCGAATGTCTCATACACATGCATCTGTCTTGGATACAGTGTATTGGCCACATAATCATTGAGGAAGACTTCCGCCTGTTCCCACAGGCTGTCTGTCTCGAACCACAGAATTGCCATCCGGACGATAACCGCTGCACCGACTGATGCCAACAGCCTGTCCACACAGACCGCAGCCGGATAACGCAGGAAATAGAATGTCACCGCTTCCATCACTCCGATACTCACTATCAGTTCCATCCAGCACTCCGGAAGCCGTTTCCAGCGCAGCAGCCGGACGCCGCATCTTCGCTCTTGGCAGAGATATTTTTTTACAAATACCGGAATGTCGCTGATCTCCACATGAACCTCATAGCTCTTTTCAAATTTGAGCGTCATGGCACGAATCATCCGGCTCTTCTCCCCGCCGTCCAGCAATGCATTTTTGCTCAGTTTTCCAAATATCATTCTGCGTGCCAGTACCAGAATGATCCCCCAGATTCCCAGTACTGCAAATTCTCCGTAGTAAGACCACCATGCATCATACAACATCTCTCTATGCCTCCCCTTGCTTTTAGTGGTCTCATTATAGAGCGGAATGCTCCGGCGGTGAAGCAGATCTTATCGACTTATTTCACGCGGGAAATAAAGTTCTCTACCAGTGCCACGCTGTGACGGATTGCCTGTTTCTCAAATGCCGGATAGTCAACAACTGCACTGTCATCCGCTTTATCGGAAATGGCGCGTAATACCACAAACGGGATCTTGTTAAGATAAGCTGCCTGTGCGATGGCTGCTCCTTCCATCTCGGTACACATACCGCCGAACTGCTGGGAAATCCGGTTCTTTACAGCGCGGTCAGAGATAAACTGGTCACCGCTCACAACTCTTCCGGTAAATGCGCGTACTTCCGGCACTGCTTTCGCACATGCTTCTTTTGCTGCTGCTACCAGATCCGGATCTGCCTTAAAGCAGCTGGTCTCCATTCTCGGGATCACACCCGGTTTGTATCCGAAACCGGTGGCATCCATATCATGCTGCACTGCATCGGTGGAGATGACGATATCGCCGATATTGATCTCTGCTCTCAGAGATCCTGCGATACCGGTATTGATCACTACATCTACCTGAAACAGATCTGCCAGAATCTGGGTGCAGATACCTGCGTTGACCTTGCCGATTCCACTGCGGACGATGACCACTTCATGACCATTCATGGTGCCGGAATAAAAGTCCATGGAAGCTTTGGTCAGTTTCTCCGGATTCTCCAGTTTTACGCGGAGTGCTTCCACTTCCTCCTCCATTGCTCCGATGACTCCGATTTTTTTCTTTTTATTCATAATTTCAATCCTTTCTGATGCTGATAACCTGATCATTATCAGTATACCGGAAGTTTCCTGTTTTGACTAGAAAAAACACAGGATTTCTGCTATACTGACCTATGCTTATGGATATATTTTATCACATCAGGAGGAATGATTATGGTATATAGAACAAAAGGAACCTGCTCTCAGGCAATCAACGTGGAAGCAGAAAACGGAATTGTAACAAAAGTTCAGTTTGTCGGCGGATGTGCCGGAAATACTGCCGGTATTGCAAAACTGGTAGTCGGCATGAAAGTGGACGACGTCATCAATAGACTGGAAGGCACCACCTGCGGCCCGCGCCCGACCTCATGTCCGGATCAGCTGGCAAAAGCTTTGAAGCAGCTGAAATCTGAACAGCAGTAATTATCTGAAAGCAAAATAAGGGGCTGTTGCAGAATAGATGATTACTCATCTATTCTGCAACAGCCCCTTGCGCTACATTCATAAGAGAGCTTCCAGCTCCGTCCATACCAGTTCTTTCACTCCTCAAACGTCGGATTATTCTCCTTAAAATGACGGTCTTCATAGAAAATCGGATGCTCATCCAACCATTTTTTTGCCCTCTGACAGATAGAACATTAGGGTATTCAAGAAATATCATACGTATAGTCTCCTTTTTATTTATCACACCATTCCTGCATGGTTTCATGCACCCGGAATCCGGACGATAGACTTCGCTCCCTTGTGGAATATTCTGTGTGAAGGCAACACTTCCCTCGCAGCTGATCC
Organism: Hominiventricola filiformis; assembly: GCF_020686965.1. Taxonomy (NCBI): domain Bacteria; kingdom Bacillati; phylum Bacillota; class Clostridia; order Lachnospirales; family Lachnospiraceae; genus Hominiventricola; species Hominiventricola filiformis. The sequence continues at coordinate 80,477 of NZ_JAJEPS010000009.1, forward strand.
ATTTGGGTATATGGAATGTTTGTGCCTCTCCACGCCCAATATTTGCAATGAAAAAAATATTTTTCGCTATATAATTTCAGAAATTAAATAAATTGGCCATATAGAGATTCTTATGCATCTTTTGCCCAAATTTTCCTAGTTTTCTGGGCATCTGATATCACAGATTTTCTATATGTCCAAATCAAATAACAAGACTTGTTTTTTGTAGAATTTTCGCGTGTCTGAACTGCCTGATTGGGCAGAAAATAACTTTTATTTTCTATCTGCCCTACAAAATAGAAAAGGACTGATACAGAACAGATGACTCCATCTATTCTGCAACAGTCCCTCTATTTTATGGATGTTTTTGGTTCGTATACTTTCGCTTAAGACTAAAATGGTTCACATTTTATTCGTTAATATAGTTACGTTTTGATCCGGCCTGATCATGTATTTCCGTACGGTTATTGACTTATCTTTCTTCATAAGTCCTGTTCCATATTCAATTGTGTGTTCTTCCGTCCTTAAGTATGTTGAGTTTGTAGTTTTTTAATAATAATTTGCAGTTATTCCATATTCAGTTGTAGTTGAAGCCATTTGCTCATGTTGAGCTAGTTAAATAATTTCGCATTCGTACTGGTATCAGTTGATTCCGTTGTACCGTTTTCAGTCACAGAATGGGCACCAGTCACCCGATAGTACTTGTTCTTGGTAACTTTGTAGGAACCGCTATATACAGTCGCCATGGATGCATCTGCTGCCGTACCGGTCCAGTAATTGACCGTTCCCCAGCTTCCATATGCCGCAGTATCACTCTTGTCCAGATAAATTCGCACATAGACTCGATCTGCTTTGACATGCGCCAGAGTATTTCCCGAACAAGATGCATGAGTTGAATCTTCTTTTGTCAGTGAACTTTTACCTGATTTCAAATAGGTTCCTCTTGCGATCCCGTACCAAGTATCTGTCTCACTGTCTTCTGTTGAGTCGTAGACATGGTATCCTGCCGGTTCGACGACTTCTTCCTCAGCTGCCAGCACCGGGAGACTGTTTCCCAGCGTCAGGATGCCCGCCACAGCCAACATGACTGCTCGTTTCAACATAACCACTCTCTCCTTTCACACTATCCTATGTAAGCTTACATAGATATAACGTATGAAATGGGAATTATTGACACCTGTTATTCATTTTTTATTAAAATATTTTCAATTATTTTCTGAAACTCCTCATTATCAATATCTGACGATATGGAATAATATGTATTTAGATATTCAAAATCTACTATGCAATAACTTCCGTTCTCAGAACCCTCAACTATGTATATCGGCACATCTGTTCCGCAAGATTCTATCCAGATATTCGACAAGAGTTCTCCATCCATTTGAAAATTTTCTATTGTTTCCCTATCTCTTTTGTCTATACATACATGAAAGAGTGTCATTCCAATAGAATATTCCAAAATAGCTTCATCCATATTTTCTATCAACTGATAATCCGTCAACTTCATTCCTTCAGGTCGATATTTAAACTTTACCGGCAACACGCCCAGTTTATCCTGAATCTCCTGGCACACTTCATCTTCGTCAATATCAATTGCCGTCGACTCCGAATTCTCTACTTTCGTATTCACCTCATCCCCACGTTCTTTCTGCATGATCACAGGTATGTACAGTTTCTTCGTACTGCCGACGATTCCCATACCGAGCAGAAGGACCATTACTGCAGCCACAGCGATCAGCATCCGGCGGCGGGTCTTGCCGAACAGACTGGTTTTGCGGCGTCTGCGGCGGATTTCCCGGCGGATATCTTCCAGTTTTTCTTCCGGCATCGTCACGTTCTGAAGTTCTTCATCCTCCATGATCCGACGCTCCTCAGCATCTGCCCAGGCCATCAGATCCTCATCTATCTTTTCTTCCAGCCATTCGTCGCTGTCTTGTCTCATCTCTCTCTCCGTTCTTTACTTACCATTGACTTTTCCCCCCTGACACCTATAATTGGATATAGTAACGAACCACCCAGGGAGGTCTTTTTTATGAAACGAATTGTACTTACAGGCGGCGGTACTGCAGGCCACGTCACACCGAACATTGCGCTGCTTCCTGCCTTACGTTCTGCGGGTTATGAAATCTCCTATATCGGTTCCATGGAAGGAATCGAGAAAAAGCTGATTGAAGCTCAGGGGATTCCCTATTACGGAATCGCTTCCGGCAAGCTCCGCCGATATTTTGATGTAAAAAATTTCACCGATCCATTCCGTGTGCTGAAAGGATTCGGTCAGGCATCCAGACTTATGAAGACCTTAAAGCCGGATGTCGTTTTCTCCAAAGGAGGTTTTGTATCAGTTCCCGTAGTGATGGCTGCCAGACGCCGGCACATCCCGGTCATCTGCCATGAGTCAGACCTGACTCCCGGACTTGCCAACAAGCTGTCCATGCCGTCTGCCACGAAAGTCTGCTGCAACTTCCCGGAGACTGTTCCCTATCTTCCCGCCGGAAAAGCAGTCCTCACCGGCTGTCCTATCCGTCAGGAATTAAAAGAAGGCAGTCGTGCCGCCGCACTTGCCATGACAGGCTTTACCGAAGGAAAACCCATCATGCTGGTTATGGGCGGAAGCCTTGGGGCTGTCGCAGTCAACCAGGCTGTACGTGATGCGCTTCCGGAACTTTTACAGACGTTCCAGATCATCCATCTGTGCGGCAAAGGCAAACTGGATGAATCCCTCAAAGGTACTCCCGGATATGTCCAGTACGAATATATCCAGAAGGAACTGGCTGACCTGTTCGCAGCATGTGATCTGGTTGTCTCCAGAGCCGGAGCCAATGCTATCTGTGAACTGTTAGCCCTCAGAAAACCGGCCCTTCTCATCCCGCTTTCTGCAAAGGCAAGCCGCGGAGACCAGATTCTCAACGCCAGATCTTTTGAACGACAGGGATTCTCCATGGTGTTGGAAGAAGAATCTCTCACGAAAGAAACCTTTCTCGCTGCGGTGCAGAACCTGTACACTCATCGACAGGATTATATCCATGCCATGGAAGAATGCCCGCAGTCAGATGCCATCGGAACAATTATGGGTCTCCTGAATGAAGTCACCACTTCTTCTAAACACTGATCTTTCTAATCAGGGGATGTTTCATCCCCTGATTCATTCTGTTCTTCTTTTATATAAGCGTTCCGGAGCCATGTATGTGCCCTCTCTTTCCACTTGCTGACCAGAGCGGCACTGACTCCGAATTCATTTCCAATTGATATGTTATCCATCCGCTGTACATAGCTCATCAGAATCACCTCATACCAGTTATTGTGTTCTATCTTCATCCGAAACAATGCACGCTTCAGAAATTCACTCTTTTCTTTCTCCTCCAATATCCAGCTCACATCTGAAAACGGATCTTCGCTCAGCATATCCAGCGCCGTGTCCAGATCTATTACCGGAACGCGGTTCTTACTTTTCCTCAGATAATCCAGTGCAATATTTTTCGCTGTTTTCATCAGCCAGAATTTTGCACTGGACTCTCTGATCTCGTCCTGATGCTCGCCGAATCTGATAAATGTCTCCTGACAGATATCCTCTGCTATGTAATAATCACCTACATAGCTTTTGGCATACCGGATAATCAGATCCTTGAATATTTCAAAGTAGTCATCCAGACGTCGGTCATCCTCACACATATACTCCCTACCACATATCTTTCTGTTTTAGTCCTCATTCACCAGCTTTTTGATTTCTTCCATCTCCTCCGGTGTCGTCTTACCCGGCTCCCACAGAATTCCTGCATGATCATCCTTGTAGCGCGGAATCAGATGCATATGAAAATGGAATACGGTCTGCCCTGCCGGTTCCCCATTGTTCTGTACCAGATTGAATCCATCTGCATGAAGTGCTTTCACCATTTTGGCTCCCACTTTCTTTGCAATTCCCAATACCTTGGATGCGGTCTCATCATCCAGCTCAAAAAGATTTTTATAATGTTCCTTCGGAAGAAGCAGCGCATGGCCTCTGGTCGCCGGACCCAGATCCAGAATCACTCTGAAGTCCTCATCCTCATAGAGAGTGGTTGACGGAATCTCTCCATTTGCAATTTTGCAGAAAATGCAGTTACAATCTTTCATTTTGGTATCCTCCTGAATTTCCTTGTATATTTTAAAATTTCTTTATAACCATATTTGTCATCTTTTGTCGAATCCTGTCGAACGAATTTTGTTGCCACATTCTGACAATCCTGATATATTGCAGACAAGGAGTGATAATTATGCTGACCTACGATGAACAGAAAAAGATGGAACGGCTGATGGCAGATGATGAAGATGTCCGTCACCTTATTACAACAATTAAAAATGACTACCAGCTGACCCTGTCACAAATTTCCCATGAAATCAGAAATCCGCTTACCTATATGAACAGCTCTGTCCAGTGGATTCAGAAAATGCACCCGGAAGTGGAAGAATTTGAATTCTGGAATCAGCTGAAAGATGACATCCGCTATATGAAGTTTCTGCTGGATGATATCTCCTTGTTCAGCCACGGAGAAGAATTAAATATTGTCCCCATGGATCTCCGTGAATTCGCCTATGATGTAAAAGATACGCTTCTGGCTGAATTTCTTCAGCGGCATATTGTACTGATCGTCAAACTGGATGAATCCTATCCCACATTTTACGGCGACCCGATCCGTTTAAAACAGGCCTGTATCAATCTTCTGAAAAATGCAATGGAATCCATTACCGGCCGCGGGAAGATTATCCTGAAAATCTTTGTTCAGGAGAAGAAACTTCTGATCGCCGTGAAAGATAACGGCTGCGGTATGACTTCCGAGCAGCTTACGAACATCTTTCATCCCTTTGTCACCTCCAAGGAACACGGCACCGGTCTCGGACTTCCCATTGTACGGAAGATCGTCACTGCCCACGGCGGAACCGTACGCGTTTCCTCCACACCCGGGAAGGGCAGTGAGTTCCAGATGTATCTGCCGCTGCTGCCGGTAGCTTCTGTTTATCTGTAATCTACCCAAAAAGGGAGCTGTTTTGTCCACACAGGTGTTATGTACAGCTCCCTTCTTTTATCTCTTTTTGCTCTTTATTCATTTTCCAGAAACATCTGGAGATTCAGTCCCGGACAGGGTTCGTACCGTTCCCCTTTCAGCTTCTCTCCAAACAGTTCCTCCACCGTCTCAGGATGACGGATCAGTTCTTCCTTCTGCGCTTTTTTCAGATGCTTCACGTAATTTTCCAGCCTTGCAGCTCCCGCCCAGCTGTCGGTCTTCCAGACCATCTCCAACGACTCAACCTGACGGCTCTTCGTATATTTTGCACCGGTTTTCTTCTTATAATAGTGTTCCCGCATCCGCCGTCCCACGTCCTGTGCGATACCGGTGTACAGTGATGCATCCTGGCAGCGAACCATGTAGATATAAGCCATATTCCGCTCCTTGTACAGCCATCGTATGTATGTTCCCATCTTAATACATCGGTCTTCAAAATACAATCTGGTATTTACAAAATTTATATGGTATAATATAAAATTAGACAACAAAAAAGAACACCGCCCCCGGGCCCATACATCCCAAAAACAGTGCTCCTTGCGTGCGCCTCCAGGGGTTCGAACCCTGGACACCCTGATTAAGAGTCAGGTGCTCTACCAACTGAGCTAGAAGCGCATTTATAATTGTTTTGTCCGCTGTGTTGTCCAGCGAACAAAACATATTATACACAGTAGTTTTACAAAAAGCAAGCCTTTTTTTAATTTTTTTTACAAAAATTTTATCCGAAATTTTATCTTACCGCAATCAGCTTGTGAATCGGATTTCCCTTTGCGGAGAAACGTTCCTCATATTCTGTCATGACATTTCCCTGTACCAGTTCTTCATCATGATGAAGGTCATAGGTCACCGCTTTTAACTGCCATCCTGCCTCTTTTACGGATTCCACAGAAAAATCAAAAAGTGGGCGGTTGTCCGTCTTAAACTCCACCTGTCCGTCCGGTACCAAAATCTGATCATAGCGCGCCATAAATTCCTTACTGGTCAGACGTCTCTTGGCATGGCGGTCCTTAGGCCACGGATCAGAGAAATTCAGGTAGATTCTGTCCACCTCATTCTTTGCAAATACTTTTACAATGTCCTCTGCATCCATCCGGATAAAGCAGATATTGGAAAGCGGCGTCTCCTCCTCTTCCATCTTCTCCAAAGCACGGATCAGCACGCTGGAATATTTCTCAATTCCTACATAATTAATATCCGGGTTTCTGCGTGCCAGTTCCATGAGGAACTGTCCCTTTCCCATGCCGATCTCAATATAGATGGGATGGTCATTTTCAAAAATCTCATGCCAGCTTCCGGCTCTTGTCTCTTCTTCATGGATCACGTACTGGCTCTCTGCAATGGCCTCACGGGATCCGGGTATATTTCTTAAACGCATGGTTCGTAGTTCTCCTGTCTTTTTACTGTCTTTTCCTATTGTACATGAAGTACAGGGTTCTGAAAAGTGGAAAGTGTATTTGTATCTATTTTCAGATAATTAATCCTCATTTTCACTATTTTCAAAACGTCATATTTTGCCCGGTTTTATCAATTAATCACAAAACATTTGTTTTTTTCCACACTTTTTCACCCGTCAACTTTTCCCCGAAAAATGTGGATAATGTGGATAACTTTGTGAACAACTCTTATATTCCTCATTTTTCACTGGTTTCATTGTGGATAAATCTATGGATATATTGGGGAAAATGAGGATAACTTTTTCCACATGCTGGTTTTTTATGCAACATGTACACTTTTTCCGAAGTTTTACACCTGTCACAGAAAAAACTATTCGCAGATAATTTACATGAATTTCCGATTACTGTCAACATTCTTATCTGTCTTCTGAATATCAAATAACTGTCAGAACTACGAAAAAGAGACTGCCTCAGAATAAATCTTATTTTTGAGCAAGAAAATACGGCCCACAGATATCTGTGAACCGTATTTCCGTATAATATTTGTAATTTGTGATATAGGAGTTTTCTTAATTAGCCGAAGTATCTCTTCAGAAGCCCTTCGAATGCTTTTCCGTGACGAGCTTCGTCTTTTGCCATCTCATGAACGGTGTCATGGATTGCATCCAGGTTAGCAGCTTTTGCACGTTTTGCAAGATCGAATTTTCCTTCGGTAGCACCATGCTCTGCAGCAACTCTCAGTTCCAGATTCTTCTTGGTGCTGTCAGTAACTACCTCACCAAGCAGCTCTGCAAATTTTGCAGCATGCTCAGCCTCTTCGTATGCAGCTTTCTCCCAGTACAGGCCGATCTCCGGATATCCCTCTCTGTGAGCCACACGAGCCATTGCCAGATACATACCAACCTCAGAGCACTCACCGTTGAAGTTTGCTCTTAAATCCTCAAGAATGTCCTCGCTTACGCCCTTAGCAACGCCAACTACATGCTCTGCTGCCCAGGTCATTCCCTCTTCCTGTTTTTTGAATTTGCTTGCCGGAACTCCGCACTGTGGACATTTCTCCGGTGCCTGCTCTCCTTCATAAATGTAACCGCATACTGTACATACCCATTTTGCCATAGTTTTGTTCTCCTTTTCTTTTTTATAAAATTTGTTTTATTGTCTTTTTTCATAACAGTAATTATTACTGTTATTGTTATTATATCATGTAATTCTTTTTTGTCAATAGTTATTGAGTTAATTTTTCATTTTCTTACATTCGTTGCAGATTCCGTAAAATTCCATACGGCATTCTTCTACTTCGCCGCCATACCACTGTGCGTTAATCTCCTCTACCGGGTTCTTCACCGAAATCATAATGTCCATGACCCGTCCGCAGCTCTTACATATGAAATGATTATGCGGCGCCACTCTCGCATCAAAACGATCCGCACCTTCTGTCGGGATCTTGATGATCTCTCCCAGCTCTGTTAATAAGGAAAGATTTCTGTAAACGGTTCCAAGACTGATATTGGGAAATTCTCCTCTGATACCGTCATATACCATATCGGCGCTTGGATGATCTTCTCTGCCCTGCAGATAGTTTTTAATTGCTTCTCTCTGTCTGCTGTACTTCAGCACTGCCATCTTTTTCTCCTTATTTAATATTAGTAATTATTATTATAATCATTTTTGAGGATTTGTCAACATCAAAATTGTTACAAAAGTATGGATTTTTTGTGTTTTTTACTGGAAATTCCGCCACTTTGGTTGACAAAGGGGTAATGCCTTGTTATAATCGCATTATGGTTTGTAACAAATTTGTAATATTTAGAATAGATTCGTAAAAAATGATTGGGGGTATACTAATGAAAGGAAAGACAGCATTTGTATTTTTAATGGCCGCAGGGCTGTTCGCTATGAATCCTGCAAATGTCCATGCTGAGGGAATTTCCCTTGCATTATCCGGAGGAATCTCTTCTTCTCTCGGAGAAGCACAGAACACCACCGAAAATGATATCAGCGAAGCACTTGATCAGGCTGTTAAAAATAACTATACCGGTCTTTGCATTGCACAGGTTACAGATTACGTCAATGTTCGTACCGAAGCAAACGAAGAGTCTGAAGTAGTTGGAAAGCTGTTTAATAATTCTGTAGGTACTGTTGATGGATATGATAATGGATGGTATCAGATCACTTCCGGAAATGTAACCGGTTATGTAAAGGCTGAGTACGTTGCTATCGGTACAGATGCAGAGACACTTGCTGAAGAAGTAGGTACCAGAGTTGCTACCGTTACTACGGAAACCTTAAGAGTCCGTGAGGACGCTACCACAGATTCCTCTATTCTGGGACTGGTTCCCATGTCTGAGGAGCTGACCGTTACCGATGAGACCGATGGTTTCGTAAAAGTTTCCATTGAAGAGGGTGACGGATGGGTTTCCAAAGATTATGTTGATCTGAGAACCGATTATGTATATGCAGAGTCCAAGGCCGAAGAAGAAGCCCGTCTCGCAAAAGAGGAAGCAGAAAGAGAAGCCGCTCAGAAAGCAGCATCCGCAGCAATAAAGAAATCTCAGAAATCTGAATCTAAATCCAAATCCGATGCTTCTGTTCAGATCGGAAATGGCGGCGGAAGTTCTTCCGGAAATGCAGTTGCTGGTTTTGCATCCCAGTTCGTCGGCAACCCGTATGTATACGGTGGTACAAGCCTGACCAACGGTGCTGACTGCTCCGGTTTCGTTATGAGTGTTTACGCAAACTTCGGTGTAGGTCTTCCGCACAGCTCCAGCGCTCTCCGCAGTGTAGGATATGGTGTAAGCCTTGCAGACGCACAGCCGGGCGATATTATCTGCTACAGCGGACATGTTGCTATCTATGTAGGAAACAACACCATCGTACATGCAAGTACCGCATCTACCGGAATCAAATTCACTTCTCCGGTAAACTATAAAAACGTACTGGCTGTAAGAAGAATTTTCTAATCAGAATATAACAAGGGCGGTTCCGATGGAACCGCCCTTTTGTATCCTTTATTTTCGTTCTGCCTTCTCCACATTCACACGATTTCCTTTAATCTTCGCATGCTTCATGGATTTGATCACCTGTTTGTGATATTTGGACGGCACGTCCACAAACGTATATTTATCATACATATCAATACTGCCGACCGCTCTGCCCGGAAGGCCGCTCTCTCCTGCAATGGCTCCTAAGATATCACCCGGTTTCAATTTCTGTTTCTTTCCTACATTCAGGAAAAGGCGTACCATATCTTTATCGTCTTTCCGTCTTCCTTTTCCCTTGCCCTTTCCTTTGGCCTCAGATTCCCACATGTACTGCTCCTGCGCCAGATCATCCTGCTGTTCGCCGAGAGCGTCACCAAGCTCCAGCTTTAAGAATGCTGCCGCCAGATCCATCGCCGTCGTCTCATTTTTATCCAGATACTCCTGAATGGCCTGCGCACTTAAAGTCAGATCCTCTTCCTCCATGGTCTTCTCCAGTTTGCGGAATACATTCTCCACACGTACATTGGCCACATCATCAAGAGAGGGAATGCGCTGTGCTTTCATCTTCGTCTTGCAATAACGCTCAATATCACGAAGCTTGTACGCCTCTTTTCCTACGATAAAGGTAAATGCCTTACCAGTTCTTCCTGCGCGTCCGGTTCTGCCGATCCGGTGCACATAATACTCGTCATCCTGCGGAAGATCATAATTGAAGACTGCCTCCACATCATCCACATCGATTCCTCTGGCTGCCACATCCGTTGCCACCAGAATATCCGTACTTCCTTCCCGGAATCCCTGCATGACACGGTCACGCTGCATTTGCTTCAAATCTCCGTGAAGACCTTCTGCAAAATATCCTCTGTTCTGCAGTTCCAGCACCAGCTCGTCCACTTTCTTCTTGGTATTACAGAATACCAGAGAGAGACGTGGCGCATAGAGATCCAGAAGACGGCACAGCACTTCGTCCTTATTCTTCTGACGCACTTCATAATAATACTGCTCAATACTCGGAACGGTCAGTTCCTTTCTCAGCACCTGCACACGGACTGCATCTTTCTGATAGGTGCCTGCGATCTCCAGGATTGCCTGCGGCATAGTCGCAGAGAACAATACCGTCTGACGGTCATCCGGCGTATCCTTCAGAATCGTCTCGATATCTTCCCGAAATCCCATGTTCAGCATCTCGTCCGCCTCGTCCAGCACCACAGTATGAAGGTCATTAAGACGAATGGTATGGCGTCTCATATGGTCCATGACACGTCCTGGCGTACCGATGATGATCTGAACTCCGCCTTTCAGGGAACGAATCTGACGGCTCATATCCTGTCCGCCGTAGATCGGCAGCACTTTAATGCCATGAAGATATTTTGCCAGGTTACGGATTTCTTCCGATACCTGAATCGCCAGCTCTCTGGTTGGACACAGCACCAGGGCCTGTACCTTTCTGTTTTCCGGATCCACTTTCTCCAGCAGCGGAATACCAAAAGCTGCTGTCTTACCGGTTCCGGTCTGTGCCTGTCCGATCATATCCACACCGGACTCCATCACCGGAATGGCCTGGGACTGGATCGGGGTTGCTTCCTCAAATCCCATGTCTTCCACTGCCCGTAAAATCTCCGGCTTTATGTTCAATTCCTCAAATTTCATTGTCTCTGACATTTTTTCAAATTCCTCTTGCTTTTTTCTGTTTATGTTATATAATATGAATAAATCAAGACATAGTATTCAATACTACATCATATAGATTACTTAATTAAGGAGGCATTATTATGACATTATCACTATTTGTTAAAGATCCCGGAAGTGCTCTTACCCATTTTATTGGTATGATTATGGCGGCAATCGCAGCCCTGCCTCTTCTGGCTGTTGCTGCAAAACATGACAGTTATCATGCAGTTGCAGCATTTGCAATTTTTGCCGGCAGCATGATTCTTCTCTATGCAGCCAGCACCATTTACCATACCTTTAATATCTCTGAAAAGATGAATAAAATACTGCGCAAGGCAGATCATATGATGATCTTTATCCTGATCGCCGGAAGTTACACTCCGATCTGTGTCATCCCATTAAAAGACACTGTGGGATATCCGCTTCTGGCACTGGTATGGACCGTTGCCATCATCGGTATGCTGATCAAGGCATTCTGGATCACCTGCCCGAAATGGTTCTCTTCCATCATATACATTTCCATGGGATGGCTCTGTGTCCTTGCCATGGTTCCGCTGGTCCAGGCTCTTCCCGCCGCAGCATTTGTCTGGCTGGTTGCCGGAGGTGTGATCTATACCGTCGGAGGTATTATCTACGCACTGAAGCTTCCGCTCTTCAATTCCAGACATCAGTTCTTTGGCTCTCATGAGATCTTCCATCTCTTTGTTATGGCCGGAAGTCTCTGCCATTATGTAGTCATGTTCTATATCGCACTCATGTAATTTCTCACATAAGGTGCCGCTTCTCTTTTGAGGAACGGCACCTCTTTTTGCGGTTTTATTCCAAATAATTCATGGGGTTGACCGGCTCTCCATCTCTTAAAAGCTGGAAATAGAGATTGCTTCCCTCCAACGTGTAATACTTCGTCGGCTCACTCACATATCCCAGCAATGCTCCGGCATTTACCATATCCCCTTCTTTCACTGCCAGTTCCTTCAGCTGTCCATAGACGGCTTCATAACCGCTTCCCAGATCCATGGACAGGGTTGTTCCTGTCTCTTCGTCAACCTTGATCTGCGTGACTTTTCCCTGTGCAGCGCACCAGACCTCCGTTCCCGGCTCTGCACTGATCACAATGGCCGGATGATATTTATACTGATTCAGCGTTGCAAAATAAATGCTCTTGTCCATACTGTAGTTCAGTATCACATCTCCGCTGACCGGCCACATCAGTTTACTGTTCTCCGCAAATGTCAGAAGCGGAGCCGCACTGCTTTCCTGTACCGGAACCTGTTCCGGCTCTTCCTGCTGTTCTTCTTCTGATTCTTCCGGGGCTGCCTGTGCTAATTCCGCTTCCCCGATTTTCCGGAGATCTTCTTCTGTTTCAATTTTTGCTTCTTCTGTCTCATTCTCCTGCGTATCGGCTCTGGCCACTGTTCCTGTAGAATTTGCCGCTTCTCTCTCAGCATCTTCTTTTGACGCCTGTTCCTCCGCCAGACGGTCTGCCGTCTGTTTCGGAACATCCTGCGCCTGTCCCCTGCGGTACTGATAGATCCCGAAGATTCCTGACAGAGATAAGATGCAAAGGCACAGTGCAATCAAAAACCCTCTCTGCTTTCTATGCATAACATCACCTCTGATCTTATTTTTGCCAGATCAGAACAGGGTTATACACTCCGCATTTTCATAGAATTTCTGAATAACTTCTTCCCAGCACATGCCTTCCCGGATCATCCGGTCCGCCGTATACAGACTGATGCCAAATCCATGGCCATTTCCTTTTACAGTAATCCGCAGAATCTCTTCACTGTCATCTACATAAAAACAGCTGGACGGCAGATGCAGAAGTGCTCTGACAGACTCACCCTGCAGCATTTCGTCCCCCAGGCGCACCCGTGTCACATAATCGGAGGAATCCCGCTCCAATTCCGGCTTTTCCCATTCCTGATGAGCCGTATTTTCGCCCTGCAGAATCTGAAGAAATGTTTTCCGATCCATTCGAAATACCCGAAGGTAATCTTCCGATTCCCGGTCTTCCTGGCATTCCACTGCATGGATATAAGAATACTCCTCCCCCAACAGGATTCCGGCACGGGTTCTTCCGGCACTGATGCCATGCCAGGGAAGTGCCCGGTATTCGCCGTCTATGGTGATGACCTTCCCACAGGTCTTTTTTACCGCATCGCAGGCCGCTTCATATGCTGTCTGCCGCACCTGTGGTTCTTCCATAACAGAAGTTCCGGTTCGCACCAGTTCCGTCCGGATCAGCACCGCCATCAGACACAGAGTTTCCTCATCCATCCAGCTTAAATCTTCCTGCAAAAGCCCTGCCAGTACCTGATATTCCCTGTCCGGGAGTTTTTCCTCCCTGCTGACTCCCTGACGGCCATTCATCAACAATATAGCCGTATATGGAAGGAAGATTGCCAGGAACAGAATGGACCATAACATTTTCAGACCGTTTTTCATCGTCGGACACCTCAGGTTATCTTATGAAGAAATCCGAACCTCTATACCGCTTTTCCTGTTCTGGTGAAAAAAGGAGCCGCGCAGGCGAAGCTGCGCAGCTCCCTTCATTTATTTTTCAGTCAATTATGCCTCTTCTTCCAGCTTAACTGTTACTTTGTCAAGCTTCCAGATATCATCCACATATTCCTGGATGGTACGGTCTGAGGTGAATTTCCCAGAATGTGCCACATTGAGCATTGCCATCTTTGCCCATCTCTTCTCATCACGATAAGCTTCCTCTACACGCCTCTGAGCGTCTGCATAGGAACGGAAATCTTTCAGGATGAAATACGGATCCGGACGGTTGTAACCGCCGTCGATCAGCAGTGCGTTATACAGCTCGCGGAATCGCTCCGGATCATTCGGTGCGTACTCACCGTTGATCAACTGCATCAGTACGTGACGGATCTCCTGGTCGGTATTGAACAGCTGGGACGGATCATAACCGCCCTTGCTCTCCAGATCGATGACTTCGTCTGCACTCATACCGAAGATAAATGCATTCTCTTCACCGACTTCTTCCACAATCTCCACGTTTGCTCCGTCCATGGTTCCCAGAGTTACGGCACCATTCAGCATGAACTTCATGTTACCGGTTCCGGAAGCCTCTTTGGAAGCGGTTGAAATCTGCTCAGATACATCTGCTGCTGCAAAGATCCACTCTGCATTGGATACACGATAATCCTCGATAAATACGACTTTCAGCTTTCCGTTGATGGATGCGTCGTTATTGACAACATCAGCTACGGAGTTGATCAGCTTGATCGTCAGTTTTGCTCTCATATAACCAGCTGCTGCTTTTGCACCGAAAATAAAGGTTCTCGGATAGAAATCCTTCTCCGGATGCTCTTTGATCTGGTTATACAGATACATTACATGAAGAATGTTCATGAGCTGTCTCTTGTACTCGTGAAGTCTCTTCACCTGCACGTCAAAAATGGAGCGCGGGTCTACATCAATGCCGTTGTGCTCTTTGATGTATTTAGCCAGACGTACTTTGTTCTGGTACTTGATGTTCATGAACTCATGCTGAGCCTTCTCATCATCTACATAAACAGCCAGGCCTTTGATTCTCGGCAGATCGGTGATCCACTCGTCACCTACATGCTCGGTTACCCATTTTGCAAGAAGCGGGTTACCATGAAGCAGGAAACGTCTCTGGGTAATACCATTGGTCTTGTTGTTGAATTTCTGCGGCATCATCTCGTAGAAATCCTTCAGCTCTCTCTTCTTCAGGATCTCAGTATGCAGTTTAGCCACACCGTTTACAGAATAACCTGCCACGATTGCCAGATGAGCCATCTTTACCTGACCGTCCATGATAATGGCCATCTTCTTAACCTTCTCATAGTTGTTCGGGTACTGTTTCTGGATCTCAATGACAAATCTGCGGTTGATCTCCTCTACGATCTGGTAGATACGCGGAAGCAGTCTGGAGAACAGCTCGATCGGCCATTTTTCCAGTGCCTCAGCCATGATGGTGTGGTTGGTGTAAGCACAGGTTTTAGTGGTTACATCCCATGCCTCATCCCACTCCAGTCCTTCCTCATCCATCAGGATACGCATCAGCTCTGCAACAGCTACTGTCGGATGAGTATCGTTCAGCTGGAAGGTTGCCTTCTCATAGAACTTACGGATGTCACTGTGATTCTTCTTATATTTTGCGATTGCTTCCTGTACGCTGGCGGATACAAAGAAGTACTGCTGTTTCAGACGCAGCTCTTTACCTGCCATATGGTTATCATTCGGATAAAGTACTTCTACCAGGTTGCGGGCAAGGTTCTCCTGCTCGACAGCCTTCTCATACTCACCTTTGTCGAAGCGGTCAAGCTCAAAAGAGTTCACTGCCTCTGCATCCCAGATACGTAAGGTGTTGATCACATTGTTGCCATAACCGACGATCGGAAGATCCACCGGTACAGCCAGTACGGACTGATATCCTTCCTGGATGAATACATTCTTTCCATTATGGTTCTCAATACGTACATATCCGCCGAATTTGACGGTTTTTGCATATTCCGGACGGCGCAGCTCGAATGGATTGCCATTCTTCAGCCACATATCCGGAACTTCTACCTGATATCCATCCACAATCTGCTGTTTGAACATACCATAGCGATAACGGATACCACAGCCATAAGCTGCATAGCCGAGTGTAGCAAGGGAATCCATAAAGCATGCTGCAAGACGTCCCAGACCACCGTTACCAAGGGCTGCATCCGGCTCCTGGTCTTCGATCATGTTCAGATCCAGTCCGATCTCTTCCAGTGCTTCTTTTACTTCATCATAGAATGTAAGGTTGATCAGGTTGTTGCCCAGTGCACGGCCCATGAGGAACTCCATGGACATATAGTATACAATCTTCGGATCTGATTTCTCATATTCCTTCTGTGTTGCAATCCACGCATCCATGATCGCATCTTTGACAGCATATCCCACTGCCTGGAAAATCTGCTGTTCAGTTGCTTCCTCAATCTCCTTACGGAACAGTGTGCGGACATTATACTTTACACTTCTGATGAAGAATTCCTTATTAAAGGTTCTTTTGGCCATTTTATGCCTCCTTTTACTGCTTTTCAACTCCAAGAGTCACGGATTCGCCATTGATGCTCCACTCTTTTGTATATCCTTTTACCTCATCAAAACGGATATCCGATGCCATAACGTCGCTTAAGATTTCCTCGCGGTATTCCTTCATGTAGCCTTCAATCTTCTGATTGCCCATGCTGTATACCACGATCTTATCCATCACTTCAAATCCAGCCTCTTTACGCATAGTCTGGATCTTGCTGATGATCTCTCTTACAAATCCCTCCTCAATAAGTGCATCACTCAGATTTGTATCGAGAACAACGGTTACGGTGCTGTCTTCCTCTGTCACGTACCCCTCCATCTGGGCGGTATCAATGAGCAGATCCTCTTTTGATAATACCACGTTCTGTCCGTCGATGTCAAATGACAGGCTTCCGGTATTTTCCAGCTCTTTCATAGCTTCACGGCCGTTTAATTCAGCGAGATGTGTACGGATTCCATTCAGCAGTTTTCCATACTTCGGACCTACCGTCTTCAGCTGCGGTTTGAAGGTATAGCTGGTGAAATCACTTAAGTCATCTTTGAACTCGACATTCTTCACGTTCAGCTCATCTGCCACAACAGCTTTAAACATATCATCCAGCGGACGCTCAGCACGTACATACATGGTTCCGATCGGCTGACGGTTTTTGATATTAGCCGTATTTCTTGCGGCACGTCCCATAACGACGATGTCCAGAACTTCTTCCATGGAAGCTTCCAGCTCTTTGTCGATCAGGTTCTCGTCTACCTTCGGGAAATCGCAGAGATGTACGCTCTCCGGTGCATTCTTGTCAACGCTGCATACCAAATTGCGGTAGATCTCCTCGGTCATGAACGGGATCATCGGAGCAGCTGCCTTACTGATGGTTACCAGTGCTGTATAAAGGGTCATGTAAGCATTGATCTTATCCTGCTCCATTCCTTTTGCCCAGAAACGCTCACGGCTTCTTCTTACATACCAGTTACTTAAGTCATCAACGAACTCCTGCAGAGCCTTTGCAGCTTCCGGAATCCGGTAATTTGCCAGGTTGTCATCAACTGCACCTACCGTGGAGTTCAGTTTGGATAAGATCCAGCGGTCCATAACGGTGAGGGTCTTCTCATCTAATGTATATTTACTTGCGTCAAAATTATCAATATTCGCATACAGTACAAAGAATGCATAGGTATTCCACAGAGTACCCATGAATTTTCTCTGGCCTTCCTGTACAGCCTTGCCATGGAAGCGATTCGGCAGCCACGGTGCACTGTTGATATAGAAGTACCAGCGGATTGCATCTGCTCCGTAGGTCTTAAGTGCATCAAATGGGTCAACGGCATTTCCTTTAGATTTACTCATCTTCTGGCCGTTCTCATCCTGTACATGTCCAAGCACGATAACATTCTCATAAGGACTTCTGTTGAACAGCAGGGTAGACTCTGCCATCAGGGAATAGAACCATCCACGGGTCTGGTCTACTGCCTCGGAAATGAACTGAGCAGGGAACTGCTGCTCAAACAGATCCTTATTCTCAAAAGGATAATGATGCTGAGCAAAGGGCATTGCTCCTGAGTCAAACCAGCAGTCGATAACTTCCGGCACTCTCTTCATGGTCTTGCCGCATTTCGGGCAGGTGCAGGTAATCTCGTCGATATACGGACGATGCAGCTCTACAGTCAGAGCTTTCTCATTTCCGCTCATCTCTTTTAACTGCTCACGGGAACCGATTGCTTCCTGATGTCCGCATTCTTCACACTCCCAGATATTCAGCGGAGTTCCCCAGTAACGGTTACGGGATACGCCCCAGTCCTGAATATTCTCCAGCCAGTTTCCGAAACGTCCTTTACCAATGCTCTGGGGAATCCAGTTTACCGTATTATTATTACGTACCAGATCATCACGTACTGCTGTCATTTTGATAAACCAGGACTCACGTGCATAGTAGATCAGCGGAGTATCGCATCTCCAGCAGAACGGGTAATCATGCTCAAATTTCGGTGCATCAAACAGGAGACCTCTTGCATCCAGATCCTTTAATACTTCCGGATCTGCTTTTTTTACAAACAATCCTGCAAACGGAGTTTCCTTTGTCATGTTACCCTTTTCATCTACAAACTGAAGGAAGGGCAGATCATATTTACGTCCTACACGAGCATCATCTTCACCAAATGCCGGAGCGATATGAACAATACCTGTACCATCTGTCATGGTAACATAATTATCGCAGGTAACAAAATGAGCTTTCTTGTGCTGTTTCTCAGCAGTCTCTTTTGCACATGCATATAACGGCTCATACTCTTTATACTCAAGATCTTTTCCTTTATAGGTCTCAAGTACTTCATAAGCTGCTTTTCCATCTTCTGCAAGTTTTCCAAGAACCTTATCAAGCAGAGCTTCTGCCATATAGTAAGTATATCCGTCTGCTGCTTTTACCTTGCAGTAAGTTTCATCCGGGTTTACACAGAGGCATGTATTGGACGGCAGTGTCCACGGTGTAGTGGTCCATGCCAGGAAATAAGCGTCTTCTCCAACTACTTTAAAACGAACAATTGCAGAGCGCTCTTTTACTGCTTTATATCCCTGAGCAACCTCATGAGAAGAAAGAGGGGTACCGCAGCGCGGGCAGTAGGGAACGATCTTGAATCCTTTATAAAGAAGTCCCTTATCCCAGATGCTTTTCAGAGCCCACCACTCGGACTCGATGAAGTTATCGTCATAAGTAACGTACGGGTTATCCATATCAGCCCAGAAACCAACGGTACCGGAGAAATCTTCCCACATTCCTTTGTATTTCCAGACACTCTCCTTACATTTGGTAATGAACGGAGCCAGACCATACTGCTCGATCTGTTCTTTTCCATCCAGTCCCAGAAGTTTCTCTACTTCCAGCTCTACCGGCAGTCCGTGGGTATCCCATCCTGCTTTTCTCGGTACATAGTAACCTTTCATAGTACGGTATCTCGGAATCATATCCTTGATAACACGGGTAAGCACGTGTCCGATGTGCGGCTTACCGTTGGCGGTAGGCGGTCCATCATAGAAGGTATAAGTCGGGCATCCTTCTCTCTGCTCCATACTCTTTTTAAATGTGTTGTCTTCTTTCCAGAACTGTTCTACTTCTTTTTCTCGTTCCACAAAGTTCATGTCGGTGTTTACTTTGCTGTACATGTTCTTCAAACCTCCTTATTCTTTCCGGTTTCGGTCAAGCATGTTTATTTGGTTCGTTATTCGCGTATAAAAAAAGCTCCACCCTGTCTGCAACAGGACGGAGCTTTATAGCCCGTTTATTAACCACCTCTTACAACATACCATCATATGCGTTCCCTGTAACGGAGGGACATCCGTCGAGGCTTACCTTTCCTTATATAATATAGAAACTTTTCAGCCCGAGGCTCGGAAGTGATTTTCGAAAAATCCTGTACTTTCACCGGGCTCACACCTTCCCCGGTTCGCTGGGCATTTCCAGAAGTTTCTACTGTCTTCGTCACAGCCTTTTACACAGAAAACATTATAAAGGTGGCTGAAGAGATTTGTCAAGGCTTTCGCTGCTATTTCTGCTTTGTATAAACCATAAATTCATCCCAGGCAGCATCCTGAAGTTTATGGAACAGTTCATCCGCTTTGCCTCCTACCGGAATCTTATCTACTTCCGTAATCCGATTGCAGAGAGTTCCGGAACTGGTAATGATCAGTTCGTCGGCATTCATTGCCTCTGTTACCGTAATTTCTTCTGCTCTGGTTGGTACTCCCAGTTTTTCTGCGGTCTTAATCAGATGCTTAATGGCAATTCCCAGAAGAACCTTGTTATCAAAGGGATGATATACAAGCGTTCCGTCAATCAGGAAAGAAACATTGGAATGAGCCATCTCTGTTACCCGGTCACCTCTGTGGAAAATAACTTCCTGACAACCTGCCTCTTTTGCCTTCTGGTTGGCAATAACACTGGGAATCAGGTTCAGGGTCTTAATATTACAATGAAGAAATCTGGTGTCTTCCAGTGTAATGGTATGGAATTCCTTCTCTTTCGGAGACAGATCCATTGGCATCAAAAATGCCATCAGGTTCGGTTTCACCTCTGTCTCATCTGGGAAGAGATGATTCCGTAATGCCGTTCCCCTGGAAGTCTGCCAGTAAAGAATTCCCTTTCCGTCATTTCCATCATAAGCCTCTACCAGACTGTACAGAATCTTCTCCAGTTCTTCTCTGCTATACTGAAATGGAATACGAAGAAGTCTGCAACTGTTATAAAATCGGTCAAAATGATCTTCCAGTGCAAAAATGACTCCATTCTGTACATAAGTAGCATCATAGCAGCCATCACCAAAATATACGGCTCTGTCCAAAATCGGGCAACTGATCTCGCTTAAAGGTCCTATCGTTCCATTGTAATATCCAACTTCTTTCATACTCTTGACTCCTCTACTGCCGGTACTCCTTCTACTTTGAGAATTGGCTCTTTCTTCAGAATTTTATAAACACCGATCGTAAGAATCGGAACCAGATACAGAACCATAAATGCATAAGAAATAGCTGTGTATCCTTTTTCAATCAATGCAATAATTCCAAATTTGGACATCAGGCAGGCAGATATCAGGATCACAACGGTTATAACTGCCTGTTTTTTGCTGCCGAGTTCCTTCTTATTAATCTCTGTAAGTCCTACATTAATCCGACCAAGCAGTGCGTGGATAACACCAGTTGAAGTTTCAATAAGAGTCCATCCCATAACTACACCAAAGGCAACTGAGCAGATTGCCGGAGCATCGATGCTGTTCATCATGACAAGCCACGGAATCTGAGCACCAAGTACTTCTTCACTCGGATAGAAACTCATCAGTGAGAAATAAGTCAGGAACCACGGGATGGTCATCAGCACGCCTGCCAGCAGTCCACTGACTACACACTGTTTTCTGGATTCCTGTCTCTTCAGAGAGAACATGGATGCCGGATATACGCAAAGATTATATGCCACATAGATGACACCAATCCAGAGAACCGGAAGAATACCGGTCTCTCCGGTATAACTCATATCAGAAGTTGCCATTACCCGGGTAATATTATCATGTCCGTTTATGATTACCATGCCGCTGAAAATAATATATCCTGCATAGAGAAGAACTGTTCCCCAGGTTTCAAAACGTTCAATCAACGCATCACCAAAGAACATCAGTCCGCCGGTTACAGCTACAAGTAAAACAACTCCTGTCCAATAATTCAGTCCCGTTGTCTGTTCGACTATAGAACCGCTGGCCGATGCCATAATCGCGATAACAAGAATCATCATCAGTACATATGCCACATCAAACAACGGCCATGCCGGTCCGATCAGCACTTTGATCATACTCTTGTAATCATAAGTCTTATATAATCTGGAAATTTCGAAAGTCAGAACTGCAACAACCGCAAATCCGATCAGAATACCGATTCCTGCGACCCATCCTTTCGCTCCAAATTTTGCTCCGTAGGATACGATCTCACGTCCTGTTGCATAGCCGCCTCCAATCAGTACTGACTGAAGCAGAATGCCTGGCAGAAGATATTTTCCGAATCCGCCTTCAAAGAATCCTTTTTTCTGCGTTCCACTCATATCAATTGCCCTCCTTTTCATTCATAAAGTAAAAAAGAGCAGACAATGAATTTTTTGACTTCATTGTCTGTTCTTTCGTGTTGCGGCTATTATGCTCTTTTTTTCTGTTTTCGTCAATCTTTTTCCCGTATTCGATAATATTTTCTGTATTTTCAAAATTCCTTTTTAATTTTTTCGATTTCTCTTTGAAAATCAGCAGAAACTTTTTTTAAATATTATGAACTTTTCCTATCCTCCCTTGCATGCCCTACTTTAATACACTATAATAGCAAATAATAACATTCTTTTTATGAGGTAAATCATGCATTTTATAAATAGATTAAAACGATATCTTCTCGTATCAGTGCTTTGTGTTACCACCGTCTTTTCCATGCCGGTGCAGGCAAAGACAAAATCTAAATCTAACGCACAAAAAGCCGCTGAGCAGGCGGCCGCTGCTGCCCTTCAGGCAGAAGTAGATGCCCGTTACAATAAAGAAATTGATTCCAACTCCTGGGAAAACTGGCCGACAGGCCCCCAGGTCTATGCAGAATCTGCCATTGTCATGGAAGCTTCTACCGGTACCATCTTGTATGCAAAAGGCATTGACGAGCAGCATTATCCTGCCAGTATTACCAAGATTATGACCGTACTTCTTGCTCTGGAAAACTGTCAGATGGACGAGGAAGTTACATTCTCCCACAATGCCGTTTATTCTATTGATTACGGAAGCAGCAGTATTGCCCGCGATGAGGGAGAGGTACTGACTGTAGAGGAATGTCTCTACGCTATCATGCTGGAATCCGCCAATGAGTGCGCTAATGCCATCGCAGAGCATATCTCCGGTTCCACAGAAGAATTTGCGAATCTGATGAACCAGAGAGCTGCCGAACTGGGCTGTACCAACACGCATTTTGCAAATCCCAGCGGACTTCCCAATGAAGAACACTATACCAGTGCCCACGATATGGCACTCATTACCAGTGAAGCCACAAAACATGAGGAATTTCGAAAGATCAGCGGCACTTCGCGTTATGTCTTACGCGCTACCAACAAAAAATCTGACGAACTGTTGATGAATAACCATCATTATATGATCTCCGGATACAAGACTTCCAAGTATCTGGATCCGACAGTATTTGCCGGCAAAACTGGTTATACCACTGCTGCACTAAATACACTGGTTACCTGTGCCACCCGAAATGGTATGGACCTGGTCGTTGTCACTATGAAAAGCCAGGGAACTGCGGAAAAGGGAGTCCCCATTTACCCGGATACACAGAATCTGTTAAATTATGCCACAGAAAATTTCCAGAAAGTAAATATCGCTGAAAATGAAACGAACTTTACGATTGGACAGAATCAGATGTTTGATGCCGGAACCTCCATTTTCGGAAATTCTGCACCAATGATTCAGATGGATACAGAAGGCTATGCCATACTTCCTGTCACAGCCTCCCTGTCAGATGCCACTCCAAGCCTGACCTTCAATGACAACAGTGATGGGACGGATTCTGACATTATTGCCACTCTAAGTTACAGCTATGCGGGCCAGACCGTCGGTTCTACCAATCTCTATATGGCAGGCACCACCGACACGCAGTTCCCGTTTTCCAACACAGAGAACGCATCTGATGCCGCTGACGGTTCCGCCTCACAGAATCATATTTCGACCGCCCGGACTGCATCCGGTATGCGGGTGATCAAAATTAACCTCCGGGTAATCGCATGGGCTGGCGGCACACTGGCAGCACTGATTATTGTCATCCTGCTGGGCCATAAAATCATGAAAAACTATTCCATCCGTTTTGATTTTATAACAAAATGGAGAAAGAGAGCAGACCGCAACTCTTTCTCCAGTAAAAACCGCAGACGTTATAAGAGCAGAAAACGCTGGAAAAGCAATTTCTTCAAAAAGTTCAAATAGGCAGAACCGTTATTCCTGTTCGCCTTCGTTCGCTTCCTGCATGTGAACCTCTTCTGATACCGCGCCGTCGGCATACCTTACACGAAGTACTGCCTGTGGCCAGTTGAGGTTCACGATTGCTTTTTTCTGACGTTCTTCTCCTGCCTTATGAATCTCATCCAGCAATTCCTTTAACACTTCTTTTGTCAGATATCCTCCCCTCCAGTGAAAATCCAAAGTTTTCCCCTTCTTCGCGGCCTGCAGGGAACGTTTATACACATCTTCCACCTTCGTGAACGACAATTTCTTCTCTTTGTAATAAAAATGACCGCCATCTGTGCAGGATGGTGCCGGTGCAATCAAAGGCTCATGATCCCTGAAAATATTTTTATCATCCAGATTAAAGTAATCATACCGGATCTCTTCGTCTCCCAGACTGTTATCAAAGGTCGCATCCAGATGATAATATGTCCCGCCGATCTTTACGATATTCCAGGTATGACGATATTTGATCCCTTTCTCCGGGTTATTGCCACAGATGGCAATGACGTTCCAGACGCCCAGCGCATCCAGAAGCACCTTTACAGATTTTGCAATTCCTTCACAGACACCGACCCCCTGTCCCAATGGTCCGATGATCTCATGAGAATAAGATTTTTTCAGCTTGTCATACCGGACATTCTGACAGATAAAATCATGTACATATTTCTCTTTTTCCAGCTCGGACATAGATTTTGCCGGACGCACCAGCTTCTCCACACGGGATGCCATTGCTTTCTGATGTTCCCGGATTTTTGCCTTTTCAAACAAATACTCCGGCAGGAAAATCAGATTCCCGGAATTCTCATAATACCGATACTTAAATCCCGTTGCCCAGAAAATCTCCGGATGATCAAGACGTAACTGAAAGAAGATATTATAAAGTGCCTCTCCACTCACCCGCGGCATCTGCCACTCATCCGCCAGACTGATCAGACACTGCTGCATGGCGTGATACACCGCCTGGTGTTGTTTGTTCAACTTTGTATAATAGTAGGGTTCCATTTATCATATTTCCTTTACGTTTTTTCAGTATGCTTGCGGATCGCTAGGCATATACTTTGGCTTTCTGTTGCTCTACCCAAAACTTCTCTTGTCACACCCGTTTTTCTCCCTTTTTACAGGCAATCGGGCAGATAAACATGAACTTTCTTCATACATCCAACAATTCTTTCTTTCATGGGTAGCACTGTTTATCAAATTTCTATATAGCCAAAACGTTTCATGATCTACCGGATATTGCACTTAAAGAGTCGCAGAACTTGTCTTTTTGGACTTTATTTTTAGGAATTTTCTCATATGCCCAATTTCTAGATGTTCAAGATTTTAATAGCATCACTTTTTATGAAATCCATTGTGACATGCTCCCTCCACTTAGCTAACGCTTGAAGTGGGGGCTTCTCGTTCGATTGCCCTACTGGGCAAAGCATAGGCGAGCTATCCCCGTGTGTCCCACGGTTCTGTTATTATGACGGGACTATTTCGTATTTACACAGTCCCGAGCAAAATCTATGTTTTTTGAGAAAAATCAGAAAATTTTTCTTTTCATATCAAGTTCAACTCCTGATATTCTCAAGCCCTCCCTACAAATATTGATAGCTGCATTCTCATCACGGTTCATCTGATTTCCACAGGCGCAGCTATACGTACGATCTTCCAGTTTCAGCTCTTTTTTGAGTTTTCCGCAGCAGCTGCAGATTTTTGAACTGGGATACCACTTATCGATACGAACCAGTTTTTTACCGGCACGTTCTAATTTGTAAAAAAGAAAATCAGTAAACATTCCCCAGCCATTATCATGAATACTCTTTCCAAACCTTGAATCCTCGCTCATTTCTTTCATATTCAAAGATTCTATGCATACAAGATCGTAAAAATTGGTTATCTTTCTGGATTCCTTGTGCAGATAATCTTTCCGCTGACGTGCGATATGAGCATGGAGTCTGGCTATTTTCCTTTTCTGTTTCATGTAGCGGTTGCTTTCTTTTTCGCAATGACTCAGCCTGCGCTGCTCCCTTGCAAGTTTTCCCTGGGATTTTCGGAAAAAGTGAGGATAACCAGCATGAGTTCCATTGGAATCTACATACAATTCACTCATGGAAAAATCAAGTCCGATTACGTTTTTTACTGGTGCGATTTCATGTTCCAGATCTTCTGCCGCATATAGTAATGATGCATAATACTTGTCATCAGCTTCTTGGATGACGGTGACCCCCTTCAATGTATAACGATCATCGATACTCCGATGCTGTTTTATGCGGATCCAACCTGCTTTCGGAAGTTTTAGTTTACCATTCTGCAAAGTAATATTTCCATTTACACAGTTTGTCGTATAACTTCTTACCGGATTCTTTTTTGACTTGAACTTCGGGAAACCAACGGAAGAATCTCGAAAGAAGTTCTTGTAGGCCGTCTGCAGATGGAGCTGTGCATTGCACAATGCCAGGCTGTCTACCTCTTTCAGCCACGGAAACTCTGCCTTATACTTTGCAGGAGTAACCTTTAATACTTTTCCGGTTTTCTCATAATATTCTTTCTTCTCTGCCAGCATCCGGTTATACACAAAACGAACACAGCCAAATGTCTTTGCAAATAGTTCTTTTTGAGGTTTATTCGGGTAAATCCGAAAACGGTACACGATGTTCACTCTTATTTTCTCCCTGCGTTTCTATGTACTGGCGGATAACCTCAATGGGTGCACCACCAGCACTTAACAGGCAAAAACTCTGGCTCCAGAACATTTCTTTCCAAAGCTTCTGCAGAATCTCCGGATACTCTTTTTTTATCAATCGACTGCTTGCACTTTTATACGCATTGATAAATTTACTGAGTTCCGATTTTGGATGGGCCCGGAACATGATATGAACATGATCCCGATCATGATTCCATTCCTCTAATGTAATGTGATACTTCGGAGCGATATATTCAAAAATCTCCCGGGCACGATCAGAAACAGGATCTGTCAATACCTTTTTTCGGTATTTTATGACCAGAATCAAATGATAATAGAGCAAAAACACTGAATGTGCATTATTATCTAATTTTCTCATAAAATCAGCTTTTCATTTTATTTTCGACTGATTATATCATAGCATAAGAACATTTGTTTGTCTATACATTGCAGAACGTTTGTTCTTTTTTCTTGTCTTCATTTATGCGCACAGATATGTACAGTTCTAATATGCCAGATATTGCATGATTTTCCCTGAAGGCAATTCATCTCACCACCTAAAGAGGATGGGAAAATTCTTGCAAAGTGTTGTTAAAATCCGTCCTGCCAGTCTCGCCGCCGGTGCAGACAAAATCAGATCAAGCGCCAGTATTCCCATTCCGGCCAGCATACAGAGATGATTAATCCAGCCTCGAGAGGAACATATTCCCATACAGTATCCCTTTTTCCAGGGCCAGAATAATTTCACAGATCTCCGGTTCAGAAGATCCAGTGCCAGATGAGATAAAAATCCCACTGCAAAATAAGGTGCAGCATCTGGATAAATCACATCCACACACCCCGTGAGCATAACTGCTCCAAGAAAAGAATGCATAAATGACCGATGCGGTGTATCCCGGCCATAGAGACAGATCACCAGGAATCCAAGCACTCCTGTCAGAAGTCTTGCGATGCTGCTGTCCCTCATGAGACGGTTGTAGATACCCACATGGAATTTATAGTCCAGGATAATAACTACAGCAGAAACTGCAATCACTGCTGCCATAATTTTATCTGCTTCCTGATGTGCCTGCGAGGTGCCAGAGTCTACATCACTGATCATACTTCCAATTGCCGCTGCTCCAGCACCTGCAACCAGTGAGGACATAGACTGCGGATGAAGAACTGCCAGACTCACTGCAGTCCCCACAAAAAAATGTGTTCTTCCCAGCATCCTTCTTATATCCTCCTGGGCTTGCAGGAACAACCGATTCCAAGGCCTCCCGGTCCAATATGGCAGCTGACACCCAGAGACAGTTCATCACATACCACATCCATACCCGGAAATGCTTCCTGAATCTCCTTTACCCATTCATCGGAAGCTTCTTTGGAAGCGCTGCTGGCAGCCAGAAGATATATTTCACCTTTTTCAACTTCCTCTTTAAAGTTGGTAGCAAATTCATTTTTCATGGCATCAATCATCTCTTTTTTTGCACGATGGAATCCATGACATTTCTTATATGTTTCCAGTATTCCGGTACTGAACTTCAAAACTGGCCGGATATTCATAAGGCTTCCCAGAGCTGCACTGGTCTTACTGATTCTGCCACCGCGTTTTAAGAATTCCAACGTTTCCACACCGATGTAAATCATGCTTCTCTCTCTGGCTGCTTCCAGCATTTCCTTAATCTGCCCGGCGGAATAACCTTCTTCAATCAGCTCCAGTGCATCCAGCACTGTTCTCTTCTGGGTAGAGGAAACACGTCCATTATCTACCACAAATACCTTCCCGGCATATGGTTCTTCCTGTGCAAGCATCATGGCTGTTCCGCATGCTCCGCTCAGGGCGCTGCTCAGCGGAATATATACGATTTCCTCAAACTGCTCAAGTGCTTGATCCCAGAGCTTACACACTGCATCCGGTGTTGGCTGGGAAGTGCTGACTTTTGCACCGCCTCTTACTTTCTCGAAAAACTCTTCTCTCGTAATAGTCACATCTTCATAATAACACTCATCATCCAAATAAAACGGCATGGGCAAGAGCAGTACCCCAAGTTTTGCCGCTTCAGCCGGCTTGATACTACTGTGGCTGTCCGTCACAACACCAGTTTTTTTCATTTGTTATCCTCCCGTATATTCCATTTCGTTTTATATTCATTGTTAAATAAATGATTATAATCCTCTAATATAAACTGCTTTTGAATTATAGCAGAAAAAGATACATGAAGCCCGATGCTTTCCAAACGCAAACCCTGGGTCTTCAAAAAACAAGCCCGAAATAATTCCCGGGCTTGTTTTTTATATAACTATTTGGAATTCCTCATTCTCGCCGTGATCCAGTAAAACGCCATTACAAAAACAATTCCCTTAACAACAGATGTCGCAGTCAACGCCCACCAGATACCCAGCAATCCTAATGCCGTACCGGACAGAAGTATTGCCAACGGAATTCTTGCACTGGTCAGTGTAATGCTGATGACACTGCAAAGATGGGTCTTTCCAAGTCCTGACAGCGCACCTACCGTCATCAGCTCCACGCTCATAAAGGCCTCGCTGTATCCGATAATGATCATATATCCCACCGCAGTAGCAATTGCCGTTGGTTCATGGAAGAAGACACCGGAAATCTGTTCCGGAAAGCAGACAAACAACAAGGTAATGAACAGTCCCCATACAC
The DNA here is from genome assembly GCF_020686965.1 of Hominiventricola filiformis. NCBI lineage: Bacteria > Bacillati > Bacillota > Clostridia > Lachnospirales > Lachnospiraceae > Hominiventricola > Hominiventricola filiformis. Next base: position 109,420 of record NZ_JAJEPS010000009.1, read on the forward strand.
CTACTGTTATCAAAGATGCACGATAGCCCTTCTTTACGCGATCCATCTTGCCCGCACCATAGTTCTGGCCAATAAATGCATTCAACGCCGCACCGAATCCGTCCGCCGTATTCCAGGAAACAGACTCGATCTGTCCACCCACTCGCTGAGTAGCAATGGCTTCCGCACCAAATCCGGAGACCATCCGCGTCAGCACCATGGAAATCATGCAATACGCCATGCCCTGCAGCGCCGTGGGAATTCCAATTTTACAGATTCCACGCACGTACTTCGGTGGGATTTTTTCAAACAGCTGAATTCCTTTTAAAACATTTTCTTTTTTTGTTACGAAAATCCTCATGACCAGAATACTCATAACAATGAACTGCGCTGTCACAGTTGCGATGGCTGCGCCCGTTACGCCCAGCCGGGGAAAAGGTCCCGGTCCCAAAATGAGCACCGGATCCAGAATCATATTGACTGCAAGACCAACGAGATTCGCTGCAAAAGGCGTTTTAGAATCTCCCTGCGCTGTATAAAGTCCTGTCAGCGTCAATGACAAAAAGGAAAACATAATCAGCCCACAGGCAATTTTTGTATAAGAAAAAGCTGCCGCCAACGCCTCTGCATCCTCCAGCTTGAAAAATCCTATCAGTGGTTTGAGCAATATAAGAACAACTGCAGCAAACAAAATACCGAGCAATGCCGACATCTGCACCGCTGCCTGAGCATATCCATGTGCTTCTTCCTGTTCTCTCCGGCCAATATGCTGGGCCACCTGAACCTGTCCACCCATACGAGCCAACGACACCAGCCCCTGAGAAAGCCAGGTAAACATGCCTCCCACGCCAACACCCGCCACTGCCTTCGCACCGAGAAGTCCTATCCACGCCATGTCCGTAATATTATATAGAGTTCCCAGAAATGACGATGCCATAATCGGTATTGCCAGTTTTGTCAGTGTCTTTAAAATCGGTCCCTTGGTTAAATTTCCTTCCACTCTTTTGTTTCCTCATCTTGTATTTTCTTCTATATTTAGTATACAAATTTTAGAGGAAAAAACAACCAAAGCATAAAATTTATGGAATTATATTGGTGCGATATACATTTTCCATCTGGCATGATACTATCGATACATTATTCTAAATGATTTACGGAGGATATATGAAGAAAATTATTTTTTTAGGAATTCTGGCATGACGCTTTGCAGTATGCCCTTCTGGCTGGTGATCTGTTTCCTTGCACTGTCTTCACACAGTCTCCCTTCCTGCGGACAGACTGTCCAGTATCACCGGCTTTGCCAGAATCGCACTCATCGTGGCCGGCATGGTAATCAACAGTTTCGCAGCTGCCAGTTAAACAAAAAGCAGCCGTTCAGCATGATTGGCTCATACTGAACGGCTGCTTTTTATTTATTCATTGGCAGTAAATTGGCTTATTTGATTCTTAAAATCTCTTCTGCACGTCTTACTTCTTCTTCCGTAGGCGGCAGAACATTTTTTAAGGAGTAGGGAATTCCAAGAGCTTCCCATTTGTGAACTCCCATCGTATGATAGGGAAGGATCTCCACACGTTCCACACTTTTCAGTTCCCTTATAAAATCATACAATGTTTCCAGACTTTCTCTGGAATCTGTCAGTCCCGGAACCAGCACGTGACGGATCCACATAGGTTTTTTATGTGCTGACAGATATCTGGCAAATGCCAGAATGTTCCGGTTATCCTGTCCAGTTAAGGCTTTATGCCGTTCCGGATCCATTTCTTTCATATCCAGGATGAAGAGGTCTGTGACATCCATTAATTTCTGAAAGGATTCCAGATAATCCGGTTCCATACAAAACGGGCCTCCGCTGGTATCAAGAGCAGTATGAATGTCATGCTTTTTGGCAATGGAGAAGAGGTCTGTGACAAATTCCATCTGAAGCATGGCTTCGCCGCCACTGACAGTGATACCACCTTTGTTTTTCCAGTAGGGTTTGAAACGGTACAGCTTCTGAAATAAACCTTCTGCCTCCCATTCCTCACCGCCTTCTTTTGTCCAGGTATCCGGATTATGACAGTACCGGCAGCGCAGGTTACAGCCTTTCAGAAAGACTACACTGCGCACGCCCGGTCCGTCTACCAGTCCGAAACTTTCAATCGAATGTACCCGGCCTGTCATTACAGTGTCTTATGGCAGGTACGTGCGATGACATCCAGCTGCTGTTTTTTCGTCAGAGAGATGAATTTTACTGCATAACCGGATACACGGATGGTGAAATTCTGATACTCTTCCTTCTCCGGGTGCTCCATAGCGTCGATCAGCTTCTCTGTTCCGAATACGTTCACATTCAGGTGATGAGCATCCTGCTCAAAGTATCCGTCCAAAATCTGAACCAGATTTTCCACTCTCTCGTTCTCACTGTGTCCCAGTGCATCCGGATTGATGGTCTGGGTATTGGAAATACCGTCCAGTGCCCAGTGATACGGCAGTTTTGCAACAGAGTTCAGGGATGCCAGAAGACCGTTCTGCTCTGCTCCATAGGAAGGTGATGCTCCCGGAGCGAAGGAAGTAAATGCTTTACGTCCGTCCGGTGTTGCACCGGTAGCCTCTCCGTATACCACGTTGGAGGTGATGGTAAGAATAGAGGTACTCGGTTTGGAATCACGATAAGTATGACGACGGCGGATCTTGTCAAAGAAGGTTCTTAATAACCAGGTTGCCAACTCGTCTGCTCTCGGATCATCATTACCGTAACGCGGGAAATCTCCCTCGATCTCGAAGTCTTTGGTAATGCCTTCCTCGTCACGAATGATCTTTACTTTTGCATATTTGATCGCACTCAAAGAGTCTACTACATGAGAGAAACCTGCAATACCGGTTGCGAAAGAACGCTCGCAGTCATTATTGATGAGCGCCATCTCAGCAGCCTCATAATAATATTTATCATGCATGTAATGGATCAGGTTCAGTACATTCACATAAATGTCAGCCAGCCAGTCCATCCACCAGTCGAATTTCTCGATTACTTCGTCGTAATCTGCATATTCGGAGGTGATACGCTCCATCTTCGGTCCGCACTGGATTCTGTGTTTTTCATCAAAACCGCCGTTGAATGCATACAGCAGAGTCTTTGCAAGGTTTGCACGTGCTCCGAACAGCTGAATCTCCTGTCCCGTTTTCGTTGCAGATACACAGCAGCAGATGGAATAGTCATCACCCCACTCCGGTTTCATAACTTCATCGTTCTCATACTGGATAGAGCTGGTATCAACAGAAATCTTTGCTGCGTATTTCTTAAAGTTGTTCGGAAGGCTCGGGCTGTACAGTACAGTCAGGTTCGGCTCCGGGCTCGGTCCCATATTCTCCAGAGTATGAAGGAAACGGTAATCGTTCTTGGTTACCATATGTCTTCCATCCAGACTGGTTCCACCAACTTCCAGGGTAACCCAGGTCGGGTCACCGGAGAAGAGCTGATTATACTCCGGAATGCGGGCAAATTTTACCATGCGGAACTTCATGGTCATATGGTCAATGAGCTCCTGTGCCTCTGCCTCAGTTAAGGTACCGTTCTCAAGGTCTCTCTGAATATAAATATCAAGGAAAGTGGAGATACGTCCTACGGACATGGCTGCACCGTTCTGGGTTTTTACTGCTGCCAGATATCCAAAATACAGCCACTGTACTGCTTCTTTTGCATTTCTTGCCGGTCTGGAAATATCATAACCGTAGATCTTCGCCATCTCTTTCATCTCGTTCAGAGCTTTCAGCTGCTGGCTGATCTCTTCTCTCATGCGGATGACATCATCATACATATTTCCGCAGCCCGCACGGTAATGAGCCACTTTCTTGGCTTCGATCAGACGGTCAATTCCATAGAGGGCTACACGACGATAATCGCCGACGATACGTCCACGTCCGTAAGTATCCGGCAGACCGGTTACTACATGGGTTTTTCTTGCCAGACGCATTTCCGGGGTATAAGCTCCGAATACCGCATCATTATGAGTCGTCACATACGTCGTGAAGATCTTTTTCAGTTCCGGGTTAATCTCATAACCATAGGTTTCTGCTGCCTTGGTAGCCATTTTGATGCCGCCATAGGGCATAAATGCTCTCTTTAATGGCTTGTCCGTCTGCAGTCCTACAATCTGCTCCAGGTCTTTCATCTCTTCGTTGATGTAACCTGGGCCATAAGCGGTCAGACCGGAGACAACTTCTGTCTCGCATTCCAGTACGCCGCCTTTTTCCCGTTCCATTTTTTGAAGCTTCTGCACTTCATTCCATAATTTCGTGGTAGACTCGGTCGGTCCTGCTAAAAAGGACTCGTCTCCGTCATAGGGGGTGTAGTTTTTCTGGATGAAATCACGTACATTGATCTCTTCCTGCCACATTTCGCCACGGAAACCGTCCCAGGCTCCCTGACTGTCAAATTTTCCCGGTTTTGTCATCGGCATCGTCGGTGTTCCTCCATATTATCAGAATTATTTAATAAATTTTACTTCCGGATAGATTGCTTTCTTTGCTTCTTCTTTTCTCTCATTGAAAGCTACTTTGTTCTCCTCGAACAGGTTACGTCCCTGTGCATCGATAGATACGATCAGCGGACCAAATTCTTTGACTTCGTTGCACCATAAAGTCTCCGGCATACCAAGCTCATCCCAGTGATGCTCTTTGATCTTTACTACCTCTGTAGCTGCAACGACTGCACAGCCTGCCGGGAATACACAGTGGATTGCGCCAAACTCTTTGCAGGCACGCTCGGTGTTCGGACCCATTCCGCCTTTTCCAACGATAACTCTGACACCGGTCAGTTTTGTAAACTCATATTCAAATTTCTCCATACGCATGGAAGTGGTCGGTCCTACGGAAACCATTTCATAATCATCCTCAGTTCCCTCGATCTTACGAACGATCGGGCCTGCATGGAAAATAGCTTTGTCTTTGATATCATACGGAAGCTCTCTTCCGTACTCTACCAGACGACGGTGTGCCACGTCACGGCAGGTCATCAGATCGCCGTCCAGCCATACAATGTCACCGATTTTAATATCTTTCAGATCATCTGCGCTTACCGGTGTAACGAGAACTTTTTTATCTCCTCTAATTTCAATCATGATTTTTACCTCCGCTTATGCATTGAATTTCCAGGTGGAATGAGTATCACAGGTTACAGACAGATCTGCATTTACAACCAGATGTCCGCGACGATGAGACCAGCATCCTACGTTTACAGCAACACCGATGGTAGACGGATGACGTGCGGTATTCTCAATATTTACGCCCATAACGGAATATTTTCCGCCCATACCCTGCGGTCCAAGGCCAATTTTGTTGATTCCGTCTTCCAGAAGTTTCTCCATCTTTGCTGCATTTGCATTGTCATTGTGAGATCCGATCGGACGCATCAATGCTTTCTTGGAATTGAGTGCTGCAGTCTCTACGGAGGTACCAACACCAACACCTACCAGCAGCGGAGGACAAGCATTCAGTCCATAAGTAGTCATCTGATCCAGTACAAAATCAGTGATTCCTTCGTATCCTGCACCCGGCATCAGAACCATGGCTTTTCCCGGAAGCGTACATCCGCCGCCTGCCATATATGCATAGATTTCACATTTATCGCTGTTCGGTACGATATCCCACCATACGGTCGGAGTTCCTTTACCAACGTTTTTCTTAGTATTGTACTCATCAAAAGTCTCTACAGAGTTATGTCTTAACGGAGTTGCGAAAGTAGCCTGAACAACAGCTTCTTTCAGAAGTCCTTCCAGCTCGTTGATGTACGGGAAATTGGTTCCGCATTTCAGCCAGAACTGGAGAACACCGGTATCCTGGCAGCTCGGTCTGTTGAGCTCTACAGCCAGACCCTGGTTCTTGGTCATGGTCTCATAGAGAACCTTCGGAAGTGCAGCAGTTTCCTGAGAGCCAAGCTCCTCCAGTTTCTTTACTACATCATCCGGTAATTTTTTTCCGATATGGCCTACGAAATCAGCTACCATATCTGTTAACTGTTTTACTCCATTTTCCTTAGTCATTTTTATTACCTCCTGGTATTTATGAATCATTAAATTAACGTGCTTACGGATAGAACGGGAACAGGATCGGCAAGAGAACCATGCAGACTACAAAGGATACCAGAATCAGTGGTAATCCGGATTTTGCATAGTCATTGAATTTATATCCGCCAAGTCCTACTACCATAGTGTTCGCCGGCATGCCGATCGGAGTCGCATATGCACAGGAACCTGCAATAACGGTTGCGATAACAACTGCTCGCGGATCCGCTCCCAGACTGTTTGCCAGTGATACAGCAATCGGTACCATCAGAGCCGTCGTTGCTGTGTTGGACATGAAGTTCGTCAGTACACAGGTTACAATGAAGATTACCAACAGCAGAATAAGCGGATTCGGATTTGCACCCAGAAGGCCTACAATCTTGTCTGCAACCAGGACACCTGCTCCTGTCGTATCCAGTGCTTTTGCCAGAGCAAGAGAACCACCGAACAGAAGAACCACTTTCAAGTCAATGGACTTCAATGCATCTTTTTCAGAGATAACTCCGGTTAACACCAGTATGATTGCCCCGATGCAGGCTGATACCTGAATACTGATACCGATCTCTTTTTCAAAGATCATTGCTAAAATTACAAGAATCAATACAATCAGAGATACTTCCTGTTTCCACTTCGGTACATTACTGAAATCTTTCTGCTCTCCTACTTCCTCTGTCACTGCATTCTTTCCATCCGGAAGGAAACGGTATCCGATGAAAGCAAAGTAAAGAATTCCAAGGATCAGCATCGGAACTCCTACCGGAGCATACATAAAGAAGCTGGTGGACAATCCCATCTCCTGAAGTGCATTCACACCCATGAGATTTCCCGGTGCGCCAATAATGGAAAGATTTCCACCAAGTGCTGCTGCAAATACCAGCGGCATCAGAAGGCGGCTTCTGGAATAACCAGACTCATCTGCGATTCCACAGACAACCGGAATCAGGACTGCTGCCGTACCGGTATTGGATAAAAATCCGGACATGATACCTACAATCACCATAATCGCAACAATTAACATTTTTTCTGTTTTGGCAAATTTAGTAACCAGTCCTCCGATTTTATTTGCCATTCCTGTTTCAAACAGTGCCTGTCCTACGACAAACATGCCAACACAGAGAATCACGTTGCTGTTTACATACTGTGCGAAAGTCGTCTGTGAATCAAGTACTCCGGTCAGTGTCAGACCAATGGCACAAATAGATGCAGTCAGACCCAGTGGAATTTTTTCAAGAATAAAACTGATGACTGCAAATGCAAGAAACAGCAGAGTAATAGTTGTTTGAGACATTTATAATCCCCTTTCATCCTGTTAATATAACTGAGTTCCCTTTTGAAAATGTCGGCCGAACATATTTCATTTGTACTTTCATTATAATTATGGTTGTTCATAAAAACAAATTGTTAGATTATATGACCATATAAAAAATTTTTATGGAGTCAAATTTGAAATACCCGTTTTATACATTTTTACTAGGATAATGAAAAAAAATATGTTATTATTAATAGGAAATATCAGAAAGAAAGGACAGATACCATGACTTTGAATCAGCTGCGTTATTTCTGCACTGCAAGCCGCTGTCACAGTATCACAAAAGCCGCCGAAGAACTCTACGTAACCCAACCGACGGTCTCCACAGCCATTCGTGATCTGGAGATAGAATTTGGAATCAGTCTCTTTTATAGAAAAGGAAATCAGTTAATTCTGACCGGCGAAGGTGAAACCCTTTATGAGAAAGCCAATTACATTCTGCAGTACTGTACAGAACTCCAGTCGGACTGTTTTGGATTATCCCGCAACAAACCTCCTATCCGAATCGGCATTCCTCCCATGCTCAGTACGGTATTCTTTCCTGAACTTCTGACTGCATTTCAGAAGGAATACCCGGATGTGCCGGTCATGCTGGAAGAATACGCTTCCGTTCGTGCCTGTAATCTCGTCCAGAACGACAGTCTGGATCTGGCACTGGTCAATATGGAGCAGTATAACATCGATAAATTCCACCATGCCCTGTTAGCAAATGACCAAGTAGTATTCTGTGTCAGCAAAGAACATCCTTTAGTCCGAAAAGAAGAAGCCACGATTCAGGATATGGCACAGATACCCCTGATTTTCTTCAACGGAGACTCCGTCCAGAACCAGCTCCTGAAAATCCGGTTTGAACTGGAAGGTTTTACACCTCATGTTCTGATGCACAACAGTCAGATTTATACCACTCTGCAGTTTCTGAAAAATAACAACTGCGGATGTTTTCTCTATTCCAGCATGACAGACAAATTTCCGGATATCGTGCAGCTTCCATTAAAACCGCCGCTCTTTATTAAAATCGGTATGATTTGGAAAAAAGGAAAATATATCAGTAATGATATGCAGACTTTTTTGAATTTCACAAGAAAATATTATAAAGATCACCCGTTGATTAAGGAATAAAAAAACCAGTCTCACACCCATGGAAAGACTGGTTTTTAGTGCACATTATTCTATTTTTTCTAATTTATTATTTACACCAAAGCAAACTTTATCACCTTCATTGATGTTACGTTCATAGAGCATGGCATCTTCTATTTTTACAATCACTTCTTCTCTTGAAGAATTTATAAGAGTCACTATTGCCATGACTGGCATGTCTTCAAATCGTTCTTCACAACCGAAATCTAAATCTTCATCAATCCGTTTTACTGTATATATCATCAAAGAATTACACCTTTCTACCTTTTGAAGATGAGAATATCTATAACTGAATTTATATTACCATAGAATGGTTTGTTGCTAAAGAGGTCTGTTTCATTATTATTTTACAGAATCATGATTGCATATTTTACTTATCATCTTTATTATTTAAAAGGAAAGGAAAGAAAGGAAATGACAAATAGTAGAAGATTTTCAAAATATATTATGTCGATCCTGCTGTTTCTGCTGTTTGAAGCAGTAGCAATCACACTATGGCTCACAAAAGGCAACCTGTTCTATCTGCTGAATTTCAGCTACATCGGAGTCTGCCTTGGGATAGGAACAGCACTCTTTACCGCCGGGAAACGATATGCCCGCCATTTCGTACAGCTGGCGGTGGGAAACTATATGCTGCTGTACCTCGGTGTCATCTCCCGCGAGAATATGCAGATCGAAGGGTTCTGGTACTACCTGTTCCTCGGCGTATTTGAGGCGGCGACGATCCACTATGCGGTTGCAAAAATCTTTGGACCTCTGTTGTTCGGGCGCGGCTGGTGCGGCTACGCCTGCTGGACGGCGATGTTGCTGGATTTTCTGCCTTATAAAAAGCCTCAGAAACCGCGGAAAGAAAAGCTGGGCGTTCTGCGCTATATAATGTTTGCTCTGTCTCTGGCATTGGTGTCCGGGCTATTTTTGATGAAGACCGTACATCTGGAAAAAATCATGTTCTGGCTGTTTCTCGCTGGAAATGTGTTTTACTACATCGCTGGCATCGTGTTGGCATTCGCCTTCAAGGATAATCGCGCGTTCTGCAAGTATCTCTGCCCCATCACGGTGTTCCTCAAGCCCATGAGCTATTTCTCCCTGCTGCGGGTCCATTGTGACGAGAGTAAATGTGTCCACTGTGGCAAATGTCTGCGGGTCTGTCCCATGAACGTGGAGATCAACAAGGAAACCCGCAAACGAAAAAATGGAACAGAGTGCATCCTCTGCTACGAATGTACACTGGTCTGCCCAACAAAAGCACTGCATTAAAAAATAATAGTATGTAAATAAAATCGGGTTTGGGAGAATAAAAATGAGTGATATGATAAAATTTATAAACACTCAGAATCACTCTCAGAATCCGAGAATTGACCGTTTTCAGGCACAAACAACTCAAATCGACTTAAAATTCCAGGCTATTCGCATTCAACAAGAAATACTTTCAGAAGTATCTACTATCCGGCGGTATGCCGTACCTTGCCAACATCCGCTACGAGGATGCTCCTTCCAAGCTCTACCTTCATGACCTGTTCAACTCTGTCCAGCTCAAAGACATTGTGAAGCGGAACAAGATCCGTGACATGGACTTGCTGGAATGAATCATCGCTTAGGTGATTGCGAATGTGGGCACGACCTTCTCCGCAACTTTTCTGGCGAAGTTCCTCAAAAACGAGAAGCGAACTGTTGCACCGGAGACCATCCTGAAACACATCCACCACCTGCCATCCTTGTGACTGACAGTAATTCACCAGAATGTCCCTCTGGTTGGAAATACTGGCACTCTCCCCGATCAGTTCGTCATCTTTGGAAAGTCAGCAGTATACGCCAACTCTCCATGTTGCATTTCTATCTGTCAGGGCCACTACCAGTGTCTGTAAGGTTCCTACTGCACTCTGAAAAAATGCCATAATAAAATTCCTCCATTGATTTTTCATGATTTCCGGCTGTTCATTTTTACCGGATCTTGTTGTTTTGGGCATAAGAAAAGACCGGTCAGTGAGTAATTCACCAATCGGCCTTATGCCCTGTTCCATATTTACTTTTTCTTGATACATTTTGCTATAATCTTTTCCATATCCTCATCCAGTCCTGCTAAATAATGCTCTTCCTTAAGTCCGGAAAAAATCACATCAGCCTGACTTGAAATAAATCTGACATTACAAAACATATTTCCTTTCGCAATGTCTACTGTTCTTACTTTTCCTGCCCAGTCATACACATCTTGGAAAATATAAGCATGAATAGCCTGTAAATGCTTGAAATCAAATTTACCATTTATTGGTTTGTCCAGCAGTTCCAGCAATCTAAGCATTGTCAGCTTCCGTTCAAATATATGAAGCTTATCAAGATCTCTTATATCAAGCTTATTGATCAGTATATCTGTATCAGGATAACAATATTTTGTATCCGGCATATTATACCTCGCTCAATATTTTCGCTCTCGCATCATCAATGCTCATGTTACCACTCTTAATCTCCTGCAGCATACTAAGATCACTGTCACTCAGCTTTAGACCTTCCATCCTTAAGGTTGCAGCTACTTCCTTTATTTTCTCTTCATCCGTATAGGATGACTTTGCCAGCTTAACAGCAAAAGGAATTCCTTCCTGTATAATCAACTGATTCAGTGCCATATTGATATACGTAGACATATTAAGGCCAAGCTTTTCTAAAATGTTTGTCGCGTTTTCTTTTACGCTCTCTGGTGTTCTCGCTTGAACAATTCCCATACTTTCCATAAAAGCACCTCTCTTTCTTGTATATTTATTATATGACACTGTCTATACATAGTCAATCAGCAATTACTGGTTTTTTAGAATAGACCAGCCAGTAACGGAACCAGAGTCGTTCCGATCAGTGCCACTCCACCGCCGGCCATAAGCTGTTTTATCCCCAATTAGGTGTAAAACTCTGCTCGATGGCGGGCGGCGGCGTACAAAAAATCTATATGGTGTTTTTAAGAGAACCGTCCCGGCGGGACAGGTCAGGCAGTGACCTGTTCCACCTCCGGGATGGGTTTGAGATTAAAATGAATTTCGATAGAAATGTGTCTTGTTTTATCTTCGTCAATGCGCTCATGCACGACGATTTCTTTGATTAAGCGGTTGAGGGTGGCTGCGTCCAGTTCTGTAATGTTGGCGTATTCCTGAATGGCTTCCACCCATTGTTTTGCGTCATTGGCAAGCTGGACTTCATCGGACAGCCGCTTTCTGCCCTCGGACACTTTTGTTTTAAGTTCCGTCTGCTCGGTCTGTGTCTTTTCCAGCATGGTGTTGAAGTTCTGCTCACTGATACGCCCTGCAATCATATCTTCATAAAGCCGCATTACCATTTTGTCCAGAACCTCAATCCGTTCCTCGTCCCTTGTAAGGGAGCGTTCCATTGCTTCCCGCTGTTCCCGCTGCTCGGCTTCACAGGTATTGGTCAGGCGGTCAGCAACCGCTTTCCCGTCCATCAGGGCAGCTCTGGCACATTCCCGGATTTTCCGCAGCACATGACTGTAAAGGGTGTCATAATCAATCCGGTGCTGGGTGCAGTGGTTCTTTCCAAAGGCATTGTAGGTCTTGCAGGAGTAAATCTGCTGGGGATGTTTTGCGTTTGTGTAGCGTACCGTCAGAGACTTCCCACACTCGCCGCATTTTATCAGTCCGGCAAACAGGCTGATTTCATTGGTCTGCCCCGGACGCTGGCGGGATTTCAGCTTGTTCTGCACAATGTCAAAGCTCATGCGGTCAATCAGCGGTTCATGCTGTCCTTCCACTACAATCCAGTCCTCCGGCTTCTTTTCCCCAATCGTGCCGATTTTGAAACGGTAGTCCTTTTTCTGGGAAGCAATCGCCCCAGTGTAAACGGGATTCATCAAAAGGTCTTTGATAACGGAAAAGTCCCACATATACCGCCCGTTTTCCGGGTCTTTCTTTTCCCATTTGGTGCGGGTATTGCGAAGCCCCCGTTCCCGGTTCCACCATGTGGGGCAGGGGATTTTTTCTTCCTCCAGCCGTCTGCGGATATAGTTCGGACCATGACCGTTTAGGGCATATCCGAAAATCAGCCGCACAATCGGGGCGGTTTCCTCGTCAATGAGCAGATGGTTTTTGTCCTCCGGGTCTTTCCGATACCCAAACGGGGCAAGACACCCGGTAAACTGTCCTTTCTGCGCTTTCAGAAGATAAGAGGAATGGACTTTCTTGGAAATATCCTTGCTGTACATCTCGTTCAGGATATTCTTGAACGGGGCGATGTCGTTGTTATCCCGCAGGGTGTCGATACCGTCATTCATGGCGATATAGCGGACACCGTTTCTTGGGAAAAAGTCCTCAATCAAATGCCCTGTTTGCAAATAGTTACGCCCCAGTCGGCTGAGGTCTTTCGTGATGACAAGGTTGATTTGCCTGCGCTCAATGGCTCTCAACATTCTCTGTAAATCAGGACGCTCCATATTAAGACCTGTGAAGCCATCGTCCTGATAGACTGCCACAACCTCCCATCCCTGCTTTTCGCAGTATTTTTCCAGCATATCACGCTGGTTTGCGATACTGGCACTTTCGCCTTGCAGGTCATCGTCCTTTGACAGCCTGCAATAGACCGCCGCACGATAGCCCCCGGCAAGTGCTGAACCGATTGTTCTGTATTCCATTTCGTTCATCATAGCCATTTACCCACACAATCCAGACGGTATCTGGCTCTGTTGAACCTCATCTTCATTATACTTCAAATCTTTCTTTTTAGCAAGATATTCTTTTGTATTTGTTTTGCCGTATTTCTGGGAAATCAGGCTGACGAACACATCGGTGGCGTCCAGTTCCCCGTCAAATACGGTTGTCACTTCAATCTTGGTCTTATTTTTCGCCATAGGCAGTTATCCTCCATACATGAAAATAGCCAGACAGAGAACGGTCGGCAACGAAGTCCGGCAACGGGCTTCAAAAGACCTTGCAAACAATCTCAATCTGGCGTTGATTACTATTTATACTTTTCTTTTATTTTTCTGTTGTTTTGGTTGTCAGAGAGGGAAAAAGCCCGGAAATAAGGGATTTTCCCCGGCAACCGGCTCGGCAACGGGATAGCAACGAAGTCGGCAACGGGCTGTCATTTTCAGAATGGAAGCTCCATCTGCTCTGTGACCTCCACAAAACCGTCCATCGTTTTTTCAGACGGGTTGCCGGAGTCCGTTGCCGGGTTTTCACGCTCCCAGCCCTTTTGTCTGCCGTATTCCGCAAACATCCTCGGATTGGAAAAGTAGTTCCACCCGGTAATGCACTGGTTCATTATCTCGTTGATTTCCCGGATTTCCCATTGCTTCGGCTCATCAAAGGTGTGGTTTAAGGCTTCCTTGTAGAGCTGCTTGGAGCAGACCGTTTCCCCGGTGTACTTATCAAGGTAAGCCTGTATCATCCCGGCTTTGGTGTCCTCCGGCATAAAATCCCGCTGGTGTTCTTTGAGATACCGCTGCATGGCTGGGCTGAATGACAGCTTGAACATGCCGCTTCGGTAAATCTCCATTGCTTCCGCCCACATCTGGCTGATATAGGCTCTGGAAGCGGCTTCGTCCTCCAAAATGTGAACCTCGGCTTGCTCCGGGTACACCATGACCGGGATAAATCGGCGGTTGCCGGAACGGTCAAGGGGGAGAAAGTCAAGGGCGTTGGAAGTGCCGCCGAACACGCATTGACGGGGGCGGTCTGCCGGGTGAGTTTCATAGGGAATTTTGTAAACCTCTTTCTGGCGGCTTAGAAAGGACTTGATTTCCTCAATGCTCTTGGCATTGGCGGTTGCCATCATTTCCGACATTTCAATTATCCAGTGACCTTGCAGCTTGCGGTACACGTTATCATCGTCCAGCTTCCGCAAATCATCGGAAAACCACTCGTCCCGGACTGCCAGCAGCCGGAAGAAGGTGGATTTGCCAGCCCCCTGACCGCCTACCAGACACAGCATGATTTCAAACTTGCTTCCGGGCTTAAATGCCCTTGTAATCGCCCCCAGCATGAACAGCTTCAAGGCTTCATAGGTGTAATCGTCCACATCAGCTCCCAGAAAGTGCCGCAGACAGAAGCGGATGCGCTCAGTCCCGTCCCATGCAAGGCTGTTCAGAAAATCCCGGATGGGGTGGTACTTATTCTCATTCGCCACAATCCCGATGGCGGTTTCAATCTTTTTCTCACTGGTAAGCCCGTAGGTTTCCTCCAGATAGAGAAGCAGATACTTCATGTCCGTATCGGTCAGGGCTGTGCTTTCTCTGTGAAAACCGATGGGCTTTATGATGTCCTTGCGGTCGGTCAGGATGTTGTAGGCGATTGCCCCGGCAAGCACAGGGTCACGCTGGAATACGGTCAGGCAGTTCCGTATGCTCTGGCGGACGCCGCCTTTCTCGGTGGTTTCCAGAGTTGCCTTTACTTCCTCAACGCTCTGGGGCGGCTGCATGGCGTTCATGGTGTTTTTTAGTTCTTGCTGCGTCTGCGGCTGCAAGCTCTGCCATTCGCTGTTCAAGCTGTATCACATCCTTTCCGTAGTCCATAATCAAAACCGCTTTTTCCTCTGTCTCCCCGAACAGCAGCACATCCAGCAGATATTCCACATGGGCTTGCTTCTGCAAGGCTTCCACGAACCGGGGATGAAACGCTTCCTCCGGGGAGTGCGGGGCATAGTCGGTTTTCCATACCCGTAAGAGGTGTAGATAATCGGCAAGGACACGGAAGCAATGTGCCTTTGCTTCCCGGAACTGTTCTTCCGGGGATTTCTGCCGGGGCTTGGGCTTCCTTGCCCTGCCCGGTGGCTTCCAGTCCTCATAGGCAAGCCCGAAGTCACTCGCCAACTGTGCGGCGGCTTCCTTTTTCCCCAGCCCGTACAGGGCAGCTACAAAATCAATCACATCCCCATCTGCACCACATCCGAAGCAGTGGAAACGCTTGTCCAGCTTCATGCTGGGGTCTTATCGTTGTGGAACGGGCAGCAAGCCATCCCGTTTCTGTTTACCCGGATTCCGTAATGCTCCGCAGCCTGTCTTGTCGTAACGGACTGCTTCACAGCTTCAAATACATTCAAATCAATTCCTCCTTGTAAAAAAGAAAAGGCACTTATCATTCTCAATCTGAAAATGGCAAGTGCCTGTTAAAGTTCCATATCCTGTTGTTTGTGTTTCGTCTGCGCCGGGGCGTTTTTCTGTGCTTTCTTCTCGTCAGCCTTATCCTGCAAGACTTCTTTGAGGGGCTGCTTCTTGGGCGGCTCTTTGCTTTCCTCTGTGCCGGGTGTGGCTTTCCGTACCCAGTAGCGGATGTCCCGCAGCTTCTTCAAATCTTCCTGCACCTCGGTCAACGGTACTTTCAAGTCTGCGATTTCGCCCACAAGCTTCGCCTGTTCCTGCAAAAGCTCCTTTTTCGTGCTGTCCTTATCATCCGGGTGCTTGGCAAGGTAGGCACTGGCTTTCTCAAACCGGGCAACCTCCGGGTGTTCCAGCTTGAATTTTTCCTTAGTTTTCTTGAAAAATATCTTCTGGTATTTCTCATAAACGGGCTTACATTCCTTACAGTCCGTCCGGGCGGCAAGGATAGCGTCAATCACGTTGCTGCGGGTTTCCTTTGGCTTCATCTGCTTTCGGTAGTCGGCGGCAGATTTCCCGGACGTTTCTATAAAGTTTTCCAAATCCTCCACGGTGGAAAGTCCCTTTCTCTGAAGATAGGACAGGGCTTCGCTGACTGCCTTTAAGTCTTTGGAAGTTCCACGGTTTTGTCCCGCCCGTGTCCAGTCGCTCCGTTCTGCCTTTCGTACCTCCATGTACTTCATCAACAGATTGGGAAGAAATACCGCTTCCTCCGCAGCTTTTTCCGCAAGCAGTTCTTTTCGTTTTTCACTAAGCTCGATAATCCAGCCTTTGAGATTTTTAATAAGCTGCCGGATAGACTTCATCAGGCTGTTGGCGGCTTTGATTTCCCGGTTCAGATTTCCGATGTTGGTCTGAATCCCTCGCTTTTCCATCTGCCGGACAGCAGCACCCTCATGGACGGTAGGGATAATATCAAGCCCCTGTCTTTCATAAGAACGGAGATCCACCCGCTCCGGGCGGTTGTTGGCTTCCAGATAGCGGTTCTGGATGATCTCCCATTCATGCCGCCAGATTTCACAATACTTGCGGTCGTTCCAGTCAACCGTATCTTCCTTGTGACTTTTCCATCTGCCGGACGGAAGTTTTATCCGTTCCCCGTTCTCGTCAAGGTCATAAACCTTGCGGCTCTTGGGAAGCCATTTCCCATGTTCATCCATTGCCCGCATAGTCAGCATGACATGAGCGTGAGGGTTTCCGTCCCCTTTGTCATGGATGGCAAAATCCACGCACATTCCTTTGGAAACAAACTGCTGATTGCAGAAATCCCGGACAAGGGCGGCGTACTGGTCGGGCGGTATCTCTCTGGGAATGGAAAGCACCCACCGCCTTGCAAGCTGGGAGTTCCATTGCTTCTCAACAGCTTCGGCGGCGTTCCATAAGGTATTGCGGTCTGCATACTCTGGCGGGGCATTTGCCGGGAGCAGGATTTCATTATGGACGATACCACGCTTTTCTGGGTAGTGCTTCACTTGCTGGTCGTATTCACAGAACAGCTTTTCGCCGCTTTGGTAAGCAGCGGCGGCAACAGCAGACTGGCGGTTGCTACGCTGGACGATGGAGATTTGATTGTGTGGACAGGGCATTTAGTGTTCCTCCTTTCCGATTTTAGGTATAAAAAAAGCAGGAGACCTTTTTCAGATTTCCTGCTTGGTGTGCCGCTGGGGGCGGCGGGTATTTAGTTAAAATTCAAGATTACTTAACTTTATAATAGTTTTCTATTGCCTGTGCAAAGAAATCAGAAGCCCCTTCACCGTATTTTTCGTCTATCATTGGTTTGATTTGTTCATTGCGGTAATACTGCGTCTGTGCCATCATAAAGCCTTTTTCTTCTTTTATCTGGGCAAGCTGTTTCATAACAAAGCCATATTCTCCAACAAGCTCTTTTACTTCAAAAGAATCTATGTCACAATTCTGTTTTGCAATCAGTTTTTGCAAAATCGCTTCTATCCGTTTGTTATAGCTTTCTGCAACTTCTTTGCTGACGGGAGTTCGGGCAACAGACAGAAACTTGTCCTTTCCACCATACCATTCAACTACCTTTGCATAGCCTTTCTGCATTTCTTCCGAAGATACGACTTCCATATAATGCTTTTTCCATTGTTCAATGCTACCAAATTCTTTAATTGCAATGTTTCTCATATTCTCCGGCATATGCTCAAGCATGGTTTGGAACATTTCTTCTACTTCTGTTTTGGTAAAAATTGTAAAATCCATTTTGTTCTCTCCTTTCAGAATGTCATCAATGCTGGCAATCAGACGTTCCATTCGTTCTTTCTTTGTTACCAACATTTTTCGCTGTACTTGTAGAATCTGATTTCTTTCAAGAGCCGGATTGTCCAAAACAGCTTTGATTTCTTTCAAGGAGATATCAAACTCACGGAAAAATAAAATCTGTTGTAATGTTTCCAGTGCCTTATCGTCATAAAGCCGGTATCCCGCATCACTTTTTTCTGTTGGCTTTAACAACCCGATTTCATCATAATAGTGAAGCGTGCGAACGCTGATACCTGTTAAATCTGATATTTCTTTTACTGTCCTCATAGCTGCTGACCTCCTGTTCCTGATAAGGTAACTTTAATCTATGACGTTCCGTGAGAGTCAATAGGCATTTTCATTTTTTAGTATAACATTTTTCATTTCTTCTCAAAAGACAGAAAACTGATTCTGTAAAACTTGTCGGCTGGGAACAGCTTGCAACGCAAGGTGTCCCCAGATGGCAAGTCCACAAAAGGGTAGCTGGCGAAAGCCAGCGCAGGGAAAGTGTAGCGTCCCCTGTTTGATTTGGAGCAGTCCGTGGCTGCGGAAAATCACAGCCCTCCGGCGAGGAGCCTTCGGAGAACGCAATGCACCAACCTTTGGGTGGTGTATAATTGCGCCCTTAGTAAACTAAGGGGTTTCCAGCTTCTCCCGTTCCAGCAGTTTTTTCAATAGTTCCTGCGTGTCCTGCCTGTGAAAAATGAGTTTCAACAGCAGCATGACATCATCATCTGTCAGGCGTTCCGGCTCTTGCAGAAAACTTTCCAGCATACCGCCACGAGTACAGAGCCGATGCGTCCGTTCCTTTCGGGTAAGCTGCTTCAACTGGTGCTGCAATGCCTTTTCATCATTGATGGCTTTCCGCAGTTTCTTTTCGCTTTTTTCCAACTCCCGGTTGAGCTTTTCCAGTTTTGAGGTATCAGGCAAGGGCAGCGTCCTCCTTTCCCGGTATCAGCACATAAATCCTGTTTGGTTCTCCAATGCCCTGACGCACCCGCATGATAAGTCCGGCGGTTTCCAGTTCATTCAGAGAACGCTTGACCGTCATGGGGCTGCGGGACAGGACTGCGGCAATGGCTGTGATGGGGAAGCAGACAAACAGGATTCCGTTCTCGTCCTCCTTCCCTTTGGATAGCATAGCGTCCAGCATCCGGCAGTACATGACCTTTGCGGTGCTGCTGACTGGAAATCCTGTCAACGCTCTGGGAAATGGCATACAGGGCGGTAATGGTGTGTCTATCGTCATAAATTCAAAATTCATTCGGTGTGTTCCTCCTTTTTCTTTGCTCGTTTGGATAAATAACAGGGGCAGTCAATCACAACCGCCCGGAAGCTCTGCTTGCACCCATGCTGGCATTTCCGGCATAATTCGTTGTAAGTGACACGCCCCCGGTCATTGAGGTAAAAGGAAAGCTCATGCTTCCTCTTTTTGCTCATTCTCGGCATATTGTGTTTCCTCCCGTTTTAGTGTATGGTCTCGGGGCGATTTTCGGCAAAATTACAGCCATAGAGCCGCTTAAAATCTCCCGAAGTATCAGCGATAGGGTAGACTATCCCCCTATCAGATTGTCGTGTTTCGGTATCATTTCGGTGTCAGTTCGCCAGTTCTCCCCGGTGTCGTTCCTCCCCTGAATCTCACAGCGGCGTATCGCTCCCTTTGGTACGCTCGTTTCGGTCAGGGTTCCTCCATATCCCTGCCAAAATTCATGGCGCTACATCGCCGGGGAAGCATATCCCACACAGGCTGGTCATTCGATTGGAATAATCCATCGATGAACTACCTGTATCATAGAACATTTTTGTGCCCTGTGCCGTATGTCCACAAAGTAGGAATTAAGGGTAAAAATCAGAAATTTCCACGATTACGGAAAGTGTGATATAATCCAGATAAGCGGCAGCAATGAAACCGTTGGAAAGGAGCGTGTGCCCATGAAAGGAGCAACAAGCATACAGGAACGCCTTTGGGAACTCCGCAAGGACAAAGGCTTAAATCTGGAAGAACTATCAAAACTAACGGGTATTTCTAAATCAGCCCTTGGCAGTTATGAAAAAGAAGATTTTAAGGAAATCAATCATGGCAACCTTATCACGCTGGCAGACTTCTATGGGGTTTCCGTCGATTATCTGCTGTGCCGGACAGAGAACAGGGAGCAGATCAACACGCCACTGACGGAGCTGCATTTGAACGATGAAATGGTTGCACTTCTGAAAAGCGGACGGATCAACAACCGTCTGCTCTGCGAACTTGCCACCCATAAGGACTTTATCAAGTTTCTTGCGGACATTGAGATTTATGTGGATGGGATTGCCACCATGCAGATTCAAAACCTCAACACCCTTGTCGATACTGTCCGGCATGAAATCATAGAACGGTATCGCCCTGGCGAAGATGACCCACATTTGAAAGTGCTGCAAGCCGCCCATATCAGTGATGATGAATATTTCAGCCACATGGTTCTGGATGACCTAAACCTGATTATCCGGGATATTCGGGAAACCCATAAAAAGGATAGTGAGAGTGCGCCCCAGACCACTGTTGCCAATGAACTGAAAGAAAATCTGGAAGCGGTCGAAAATTTCAAGGGCAGCCGTTTGGAAAAACTGGCAGTGCTTTACTGCAAGCAGCTCGGTATCAACTATAAAAATCTGTCAGATGAAGAATTTCGCTGGCTTATTCGGATTCTCCAAAAATCAAAGAAAACGGGAACGCCTATCAACCAGAGGAAAAAACGGTAAAGGAAAACCGCTGTTGCATGGTTTGTTGGATTCCATGTAGCAGCGGTTTGTGCTGTGGTTATTACTTCATTCGTTTTCTTAATATTCGGCGATAATTTGTTTCTCCCTTTGGTGCGTCCTGTATAATTTCCAACACACCATCTTCAAGCATTTTATCAATGCGATTGGAAATCCATACATCACTAATTCCAAGTTGATATTTTCCTAAAACATTACCTATGACAATAGCCATTTTGAATTGCTCTGGCTGTTCCGCAATTTCACGAAGAATGAAACTATCATATATATCTTCTGAAACGCTTTGCAATTTACCATTTAACATTGCACGCAAAGGTGCATTTTCATTTTGAAGTTGATTCCATTTCATAGCACAAGCTGAAAGAAATACAGGATTAGCTTTCTCTTGTAGAGTTATATAGTTTCCCCATTCGCCAGGAGAGACCTCGCCCCATGCTATTTTGGATGTCATAGTATTTTCTTTTCCATATTCCCATGTAGGTAACTTAACCAAATAAATTGTTGTCTGGCAGTTTAAGGGTTGAAGTTGTTTCATAAGCCAATACATACCACAAAGCTCATCTGGATTATAGCTATACCAAATGCGAATTTCTTCCCCAGCTACATATCGTTCAATCACTGAGGTCAATGTAGTTTTAATTTTCTGTATTTTTTCTTCAACCTGATAATCTAAATCCTCTACAAAGCAGACAGACAGCATTTTCTTGAAAACATTTTTCCGCTGTTCGCCAATTCCATTATCAGAAATATCTCCCACACTAAGAGCCATATCAAAACAATAAACATCACAGCTCTTGCCTCCCAATGGAATAGCATTCTCCCAAGCAATGCGTTCTTGTTCCTGTGCTTGAAGCTGTGCTTTTTTCATTTCATCTGAAGATGGAACACTCCCGTCTTCATGCCTCATAAATATTGAAACAGCACTTCCTCTATACTTTCCCTTGCCGTAAGTTTGGGCAATTTTCAAACTTCCACAGGCACTTTCACCAAATACAATTTCAATCATCTTATATACCTCCGATTTAATTGCTCCCGTTATGAATAAATCATCTCATGCAAAACAATTTCTTCTGCCCGGTTATGAATGTTATTGCAACGCTGCACCCATTCCATTTGGTGGGTACGCTTCAATTCCTCGGTTACGCCCTCGGCAGTTTTCATCTGCTCCATGATGGTGTCTAACCGTTCCTGTGCCTGTTCGTTCAGGTCTGCAAGATATGTCCACAATTCCCCGGTCAGTATCAATGTATTCAATCTGGCTGGGTGGACTTCCCTTAAATATTCCCGGTGCATCCGTCCGTACTTTCCGATAGGGCGGTGTTCCTCCGGCAGTTTCAAGTCCGGGATGTAATAATCTCCGACAAGGATATAATCAATTCCGTTTTCCGTTATTCTTGGTTTCAATTCGCTCATGTTCCTTACCTCCTGTGGAAGCAGGCTCGTCTGGTACTAACTCAATCACATCGGTAATCTCACAATTCAGCGTTTCGCAGATACGGGCTAATGTATCCATGCTGATGTGCTTTCCCTCTTTGCTCATGTTGGCAATCATATTTGTTGTCATACCAGCGGCAAGCCTTAAATCCTCTTTTCTCATATCACGCTCTAACAGTGTGTGCCAGAGTGGTTTATAGCTGATGTGCATATTGTTTTCCTGCCTTTCTATCCATACCACCGGGGCGGCTGCCCCGGCAGGAACTTTTCTCTTATTATAGCACCAATCTTGTGAAATCACAATTTATTCTTGTAGCCTGCCGCTGATACCGTCTGGATTGTGCTCTTCCTTTCGTTTTTTGTTCCAACTAATTAGCCATGAACTGTTTCATTCCCTGGGATTTTGCGCCTGATAGCGATAGGTAATCCTTTGATATAATCTCCGGATTTTCCCCCGCTCCACACCGTGCATGCAGCTTTTACCGCACACGGCGTTCCATCGAATTCAACAGCCAGGGTTTTTCATATACGATTTACACACTTCGTAACAGCATAATTATCAAAGAATGATTACAGGCATTTCTGCCATAGTTCGAAGTTTGTTAAGTTTTGCAAGTTTAGAATCATCTAATTGCAGTGGGTTCAGATATTCTCTGATTGTGATTTCAGACGTTGCATGGGTAATCACATGAACGGCTTTTGAGACTAATATCAGATTTTCATATGCATCCGTACCACCTTTGCTTGATGGCACTTTATGGTGACAGTGAAGGTCATGTACTTCCATAGGAAGCCCAGTGACCGCACATTTGCCATATTGAGCCGCAAATAGTGATATTCTGTTGTCTGCATATTCAATCGACCTGCCCTTAACAGGATTACGCATCAGCCATAACATTGCGTCGGTATTGATAGCAAGATTTTTATGAATCAGCTCTCGTCCATTAGCAGTGTACTTATTGATGGCTTTCCTTTTGTTTTTGGCATTTTTTTGTGGAACGGCTCCCACTGGAACAATGGGACGTTCGTGCAGAAATCTCAAGGGGCTATATCAGAGTTAGATGCTATGTGAAAGACTGGCGTGAAGACCGGGGACTTTATTAAAAAATATCCATTATGATTATAAGTCAAACAATACGAATAGTGTTTATCTATTATTGGTGCGAAACTTGCCCGGCGTTGTATTATAATACTTATGAAAAAGTTCACAGAAATAACTGCTATTTGAAAAACCACAGGCATATGCTATCTCAGTAACAGACATTGTGGTATTTCGAAGAAGAAAAACAGATTTCTCCAGACGATAACGGTTCAGATAGACCATAGGGGAAGTATTTAAATATTTCTGGAAAAGGGAAGTACACTTTGTCTTGCAGCAATTTCCAGAAGAGGAAATATCTTTCAACAAAATTTTATTTGGATAATTTTTTTGTACATATCCAATCATTGCAGTGAGAACTAAAATATCTTCCGTATCTTTATCATAGTCAGGAAAATAGTTCATATTTTCAGCAAGTAATCGGAAAATATGAACTGTTTTTTCCAGAGTAAAAAACGGTTGTATTTTGTCCATGTTTTTTTCGTAAAGCATTTCAAGGTCATGAAGAATAGAATTCTGCCACTGAATCGATGGATTCAGTTTCTGATAAGGAAAATGAATATTCTGTAGCAGTGGATTTAAACAATTTTCTACAAAATAAGTATTTACAGAAAGTAGTAGTGGGGATAAAAGAATACAGATAAAGAGACATTCTGTATGTGCATCGGAATAGCCATAATGAAAGCAGCGGCTGTTTACGAAAATCCCCTCGCCTGTCTGCAAAGGAATCCTCTGACCATTCACATCATAAAACATCTGTCCATCTAAAATCAGAATAAATTCCAGATCGTCATGCCAATGGCTGACTGCACGAAAATCAGGATAGCTTGAAAGCTGTCCCTTTTTTACATATGCAGGAAAGTCTGGATTGTTATAGGCAACATTTTCCGATGCATCTGAATTTAAAACAGTGCTTGGACATACCTCCATCAAGATTTCCTCCTTTGCGAACGTTTGTTATATTATTATGGCGGATTCTGGTATAAAAATCAATAAAATTTGTATATCTTTATATTGTGCACAGAAAGGAAATAAAATATAGATGGAAAACAAATTCAGAAATAAGATTCTGAAACTTGCCCTGCCTATTACGGCACAGCA
The DNA here is from genome assembly GCF_020686965.1 of Hominiventricola filiformis. Lineage (NCBI taxonomy): Bacteria > Bacillati > Bacillota > Clostridia > Lachnospirales > Lachnospiraceae > Hominiventricola > Hominiventricola filiformis. Next base: position 133,618 of record NZ_JAJEPS010000009.1, read on the forward strand.
GTTTATGCTGGCACTTGTGAGTGCATGTGATGCTTTTATGCTGGGAGGGCTAAATCAGAATTCTCTGTCAGCAGTTTCACTGGCTTCGCAGATCACCTTTGTTTTTAATTTGATTTTAACAGCACTTACAATAGGGGAGAATATGTTTGTTGCACAGTATTATGGGAAAAAAGACTTTGATGGATTACGGACATCAGCAGGACTTGTCTTGAAATATGTAGTAGCAGTTTCTGGCTTCTTTTTTATTGCAACATTATTTGTTCCTGAAACTCTTATGAGATTATTTACAAATGATATTATATTGATTGATTATGGGGTTAAGTATCTGAAGCTGATTGGATTATCGTATGTGTTTTCGGGCATTTTACAGGTTTTACAGGGAATATTGAAAAATTGTGGTTATGTAGGCAAATGCACTATGATCAGTACAATCGTTGTCTGTGTTAATATTGCACTAAATGCTGTTCTCATTTATGGATATTTTGGATTTCCAAGAATGGAGATTGCGGGTGCAGCACTGGCTACTGTCATTGCAAATGGGATTGGTCTGGTTATCACGATATATATTTTGCACTTGAAAAAGGAGCTTTGGGTGGGAATATCAGATATAAAAAAACGAAAAATAAATATAACCACAAAATTCTGGAAACATGTTTATCCGGTGCTTTTGAATGAACTTGTCTGGGGCGGTGGATTTACGATGTATTCAGTTATACTTGGACATCTTGGTTCCGATGCTGTCGCAGCTAATTCTATTGCAAATATAACCAAAAATCTCCTGATCTGTGTTTGTACTGGTTTTGGATATGGCGGAAGTATTATCGTTGGAAATCTGCTTGGCGAGGGAAACTTATTCGAAGCAAGAAAAAGTGGAAATACTTTATGTAAAATTGCGGTATTTTCGGGGATTCTGACCGGAGGAATGATTCTTCTCCTGACACCGGTTATTCTGCATTTTACGAATCTGACCGATATAGCAGGTGGGTATTTGAAGTATATGCTGTTTATGAGCAGCTATTATGTAATAGGAAAATCAATCAATTCCATGACAATAGGTGGTATTTTCCCGGCAGGAGGAGATACAAAATTTGGTTTAAAGTGTGATATGGTTACTATGTGGTGCTTTGCAGTTCCGCTGGGATGCATTGTGGCATTTGTCTTGAAATTGCCGGTACTAATGGTGTATTTTGTCTTAAATCTTGATGAGTTGGTAAAACTTCCAGCGGTATTTAAACATTACAGACAATATAAATGGGTAAAAAATTTAACAGAAACGGAGAATTAAATTATGGATATGAAAAAAAGAAGAGATATGCAGCTTGCTTATATTTCAGATGAAGCAGTTATGGAAGAACAGATTAAATGCAGAAAAATCCTGCAAAAACTTAATTTTGCAGACCGGTCGGATTTTGATGGAATTGCAGAAATGGTAAAAGAACTTTTGGGAAAATCTGAAGGTGCATGTATTAACCCGCCTTTTTACTGTGATTATGGCTCACACATTGAGGTGGGGAAGAATTTTTTTGCAAATTATAACTGCACGATCATAGATGTGGCAAAGGTAAAAATCGGCGATAACTGTCAGATGGCACCAAATGTAGCTATTTATACAGCAGGACATCCAATTTACCCAGACACGCGCAATTCTGCTTTTGAATATGGAAAAGAGGTTACCATCGGGGATAATGTATGGCTGGGAGGAAATTCAGTAGTGTGCCCAGGGGTACACATCGGAGACAATGTGGTAATTGGTGCTGGAAGTGTTGTCACGAAAGATATTCCAGACTGGTCGATTGCAACAGGGAATCCGTGCCGGGTGCTCAGAAAAATAACAGATAATGACAAAAGAAAATTGTTCCATGATGAAGAAATTGATGATGAAGCGTGGAACATGATATGTGTGCAGGAGGGAAAATAATATGACCATGAGAGAACGTACTGAAGCCGGAAAATTATTTACAGATTATTGCGAAGGACTTCCAGAAGACCGGATAAACTGTAAGAAAAGAATGATTCAGTTTAATTCTACTATGCCTGATGATGTAAAGGCAAGAATGACGGCATTAAATGAACTTTTAGGAAAAAAACAAATGCGTGGGTGGAACCGCCATTTTACTGCTGCTATGGGACTAATATTACCATAGGGGAAGGCTCTTACCTGAATTTTAACTGTAACTTTGTTGATGATGGGAAAATTATCATTGGCAAAAAAGTAATGTTTGGTCCGGCAGTTACAATAGCTACGGTGGGGCATCCTGTTAATCCAAAGATGAGGGAATATATGTATACAGATCCGGTAACAATTGAGGATAACTGCTGGATCGGAGCTGGTACAACAATTTGTCCGGGCGTTCATATAGGTGAAAACAGTGTGATTGGAGCCGGAAGTGTGGTAGTCCATGACATTCCGGCTAATTCAGTTGCAGCAAGAAATCCATGTAAAGTGATCCGTGAAATTGGAGAGTAGGATCAGATTTATTATTATAAAGATCGTATGATCGAAGATGGGGATTTGGAAGAAGAACGTAAACTACGATGGGAAACGGAAGTGAAAAATAGAACGATGAAGGCAGATTATCATGTACATACGGAATTTAGTGATGACTCAGAATATCAGATGGAGCAGGTTGTAAGAGACTCGATAGTAATGGGACTTGATGAAATCTGTTTTACAGATCACGTTGATTATGGGGTGAAAAATGACTGGGATGATGGTGAAAAAATAAGATATCGGGAAGGAATACCGGGTGAACCGGAAAATATGCCGATACTCAATGTTAATTATCCATTGTATTATAAGACTTACCAGAAGATGAAAACGCAGTACGGAGATAAGATTACGCTAAAGCTGGGAATGGAATTTGGTATGCAGGTACATACCATAGAACAATATGAAAAATTGTATGCGAAATATCCATTTGATTTTATCATTCTTTCGGTTCATGAAGTAGAGGATAAAGAATTCTGGACGCAGGATTTCCAACGTGACAGGACACAGCAGGAATATAACGAACGCTACTATGAGGAATTATTATATCTTGTTCAAAATTATCACAATTACAGTGTTTTAGGGCACATGGATCTAATCACCAGATATGATAAAGCAGGTACTTATTCATTTGAAAAATTAAAGCCGATATTTACTGAAATTTTAAAGACAGTAATTGCTGATGGAAAAGGAATTGAGGTAAATACTTCCAGTCACAGATATGGATTATCTGATCTTACCCCATCAAGAGATATTTTGAAATTATATCGAGAGTTAGGTGGAACTATAATCACCATAGGAAGTGACAGTCACAAACCGGAACATTTGGGAACATTTATTGATGAGACAAAACAGGAATTAAAGACACTGGGATTCAAAGAGTTTTGTACTTTTGATAAAATGAAACCGATTTATCATCAGTTATAATGAATCTGATTAAGCAGCCTGTATGTGACAAAGTATACAGGCTGCTTGTGGTTTATAATTCTGATGAATCTTCCGCATCTACCCACATCTGTAAATTTCCATCAAGATATAATTTTGCATATTCCAGCGGTTTATCAATGGCAAGTGCGTTCAATGCACAGTCTGATCCAGGCGTGGTTTTTAAGTCCTTCTCAGCTTCCCAACAGTCAATGCGGAGCATATAGCCAGCACTGGTATATACATCAATACTGTTGCGTTGTGGATTGTATTTTGCAAATATTGTTCTCATCGTATCCCATCTCCTTATGATTCAATCGATCATTAATTGTAAAAATTAAGAAGCATTCCAATCAGTTCACCATGTCACTTTTATTTTGTGTTATACTGTTTTATAGGATTTTCTTGCCCTTGTATTTGCCCTTATCAGAGTTCGTAAACACTGGTGGGACGATATAACACAAGGGAAACAATAAGGGAAAGCTCACCTGTGATAAATTCAGTGTTTTCAAGGGTTTGCGGAGAATTTAACAACAAGATATAACAGTTATTATAAAATGTACCCTATAGATTAGACAGTTTGAGTTTTTAAAACCCTTACCATTAGACAGTAAGTTTTAACGAAAACC